>JAFAUR010000270.1 GCA_019243205.1 Acidobacteriaceae bacterium
TTCACTACCAACGACCTGAATCCAGCGTTCGCGGGCATCTCCACGAACAACGATCAGGCCAATTACAGCAACACAATCAATTACGCGGATACCTTGGCGTGGAGCATGGGCAAGCATACGATTCGCTATGGCTTTGAAGCGCGTCAATACCAGATCAATTTGTTCAACAATTTTGCGTCACGAGGGTTTCTGCTCTATAACACGTTCGCGGACATCCTGAAAGGCAACATCCTCGAGGAGTTCACCGGGACCGGCCAGACCTATCGCGATTTCCGCGCACATGATTTGTCAGCGTTCGTTCAGGATGACTGGAAAGTCACGCCGCGCCTGACCCTGAATCTCGGACTTCGTTACGATTACCTGAGCCCATCGACCGATAAGCGCGATCGCTTGGGCAATTTCGATCCGAGCCTGCTTGATGCAAACACGCTTGCTCACGGCGGACCCGGTTTGATGAACGGATTCGTTCTGCCCGCTGGCGCCAACTTTGGTTCCATCAAAGGAACTCCGGGTGTTTCGGATTCAACGTTCACAATCGCAAATAACCTAAACTTTGCACCTCGCGTCGGCTTCGCCTGGGATCCCTTTGGTGATGGCAAAACGTCTATCCGCGGAGGTTATGGGATCTACTACGTCCGGATCTCGAACCAAACGCTTTTGCAGTTGCTTACGGCGGCACCCTTCTTCCAGCTTTCTGCGATCGTCAATCCGGGGACAACAAACGCAAATCCGTTCCCGAATCTGCCGGTGCCCTCGCAGTTCCCGATTTTCCCGAGTTTCCCAACCTATACAGGTTTGAGCGCATCCGGTACGCCCCAATTCACCGGAGGAAGTCTGATTGCGTTGAATCCCTTCCAGCGCAACATGCGGACGCCGTACGCGGAACAGTACAACTTTACGATTCAACGCGAACTTCCGGGCAAATTTGCCTTAGAAATTGGGTATGCCGGGTCGCAGGGTGTTCGTCTGCTGCAGAGCCTGCAGGAAAACCAAGCCTTGTTGGCGAACCCTTCGGCGCCCATTCGCGGCTTGACGACAAACTCGGCGGCAAACGTGTCCGCTCGCGTGGGCGTTGTCGGCTTCAGCTCCACCGGACTGAATGAGGTGACGGCAAACGGTCATTCCAGCTATAACGCGTTCACGAGTACGGTGTCGCGCCGCATGAACACTTCGTTCCTTCAGGTTGCCTATACGTACTCGAAGTCGATCGATAACAATTCGGGTTCCACGACGCAGGATCTCGGCAATGCCGGCGGCAATCAATTAGAGCCGCAACTTCAGCGTGGTCTCTCCGACTTCGACCGCCCGCACCGACTTGCGGCGACCTATTCTTACGATCTGCCAGGTCCCTCGACAGGCTGGATGACGACGGTTCTCGGCGGCTGGAACGTCTCGGGTACGGTGATCGCGCAATCCTCGCTTCCGATTAACTTTACCTGCAGCTGCGGATCGAACAACATCGGCGGAATCACGAGCACCATTTACCCCCAGTTGCTCGGCAACATCACCGACATCTACAAGAGCAACGACTGGCGCGCGTTCACCGTTCCGGGGAACCCTGCGTTCAAATCGGGCATTGTCACGACCGTGCCGGTCTTGAGTGCCGGTAGCGTGCTGACCGGCGTCAATCAGTTCGCAGGTCCGGGTTCGGGCAGTTATCCGATTAGCGGGAGCGCCCAGCCGTTCGGAAACATGGGCCGCAATCCGAACATCCGCGGACCTTTCCAGAACCAGTTCGACTTTTCTCTGCTCAAGACGTTCCGATTCACCGAAAGGTTGGGATTTCAGTTGCGCGGCGACGCGTTTAACCTGTTCAACCACCCTATCTTTAGCAGCCCGAACTCGATCGTAGGTTCCTCAGCATTCGGCCGGATCAGCAGCACCCAGACCAACGCTCGGATTCTGCAGGTCTCGGCAAAAATTCTCTTCTAAACGACTCGCTTGGTGGCGTCCGCCGGAGCGAAATGCTCCGGCTTTTTTTTTCGAACCGTTAACGGTCCAGATCGATAATTCAATTAAACCCCGCGCAAAGCTTCTATCCGTTACCTTACATTCGTACATCGATCAAAATGACGCGAACGATCCCAGGCGCTTTTCTTCTTTCGATAGACCCCTGTGCTGAAATGAAAGATCAAACCGGATTCAGCTTTTGATCGTTGTGCCCGGTTCTTTTGGTTGATTTCAATGAGGAAAGTTATCCGTTCGACGACGATATTATGCGTACGGCGCAACGGCAAAGTGGTTCTTGCAGGTGATGGACAGGTCACCATGGGAAACGAAGTTTTGAAGAGCGGCGCGCGGAAGCTGCGACGGCTCTTCAACGGTAAAATCATTTCCGGATTCGCCGGATCCACCGCCGATGCGTTCGCGTTGTTTGCCCGCTTCGAAGCAAAACTGGAACAATATAGCGGCAATCTGTCTCGCTCTGTTGTCGAGCTCGCGAAAGAATGGCGCACCGATCGCATGCTCCGCCACCTGGAAGCTCTTCTGCTGGTTGCCGACCTTCAGAACATGTACATCGTCAGCGGTACCGGCGACGTGATTGAGCCCGACAGCCCCGTGGCCGCCATCGGATCAGGCGGGGCTTTTGCCAAATCTGCGGCCGTCGCTTTGATCGAGAATACGGATCTCAACGCGCGTGCGATCGTCGAAAAAGCCATGAAGATCGCGGGCGAAGTTTGTATCTACACGAACGGCAACATCACGTTCGAGGAGCTTTCGTAAGATGGTGATCTACTTGCCCCAGCAGTCTTCGGACGAAGCGCCACTCCTCGACGAACTCACGCCGCGCGAGATTGTAGCCGAGTTAGATAAATACGTCATCGGGCAGGCTGAAGCGAAGCGGTCCGTTGCCATCGCGCTCCGTAATCGCGTACGGCGGCAAAAGCTTGACCCCGAAATGGCCGAAGAGGTCATGCCGAAAAACATCCTGATGATCGGGCCAACGGGGGTCGGGAAAACCGAAATCGCGCGACGCCTGGCAAAACTTGCAAACTCACCGTTCCTGAAAGTCGAAGCGAGCAAGTTCACGGAAGTCGGCTATGTGGGACGCGACGTCGAATCCATCATTCGTGACTTGGTGGATGTATCCATCGACATGGTCCGCGAAGAGCGGCTGGAGCAGGTTGCAGACCGTGCTGAACAACAGGCGGAAGAGCGGCTGCTGGATCTGCTCATGCCTCCGCAGGCGGAAGCGACCGAAAGCGTTGAGCGCACGCGCGAGAAGTTGCGCGAGAAGCTTCGTTCCGGCAAGCTCGACGATCGTATTGTCGAGGTCGACGTAAAGGAACGCGGTCCGACGTTCGAAGTCTCCACTAACGGCAACATCGAAGAGATGGACATCAACCTCAAAGATGTTATCCCCGGTCTCTTTGGACCTCGCACCAAGAAGCGCAACATGCGTGTTTCGGAAGCCATCGAGTACCTGGTCCAGGAGGAAGAAGGCAAATTAGTCGACATGGACCAGGTGACCCGCGTGGCACTCGAGCGTGTCGAACGGAATGGTATCGTCTTCCTGGACGAGATCGATAAAATCGCCGGCCGCGAAGGCGGACATGGGCCGGACGTCAGTCGTGAAGGTGTGCAGCGCGACATTCTTCCTATCGTCGAAGGTACGACTGTTAACACCAGGCATGGTTTTGTTCGAACGGACCACATTCTGTTCGTCGCCGCTGGGGCGTTTCATGTGTCCAAACCGGCTGACCTGATCCCGGAACTCCAGGGCAGGTTTCCCATTCGCGTTGAACTGAAGTCACTTACCGAAGCTGACTTCATCCGCATCCTCAAGGAACCGAAGTCGGCATTGGTGAAGCAATACACGGCCTTGCTCGAAACGGAAGGCATAAAGCTGACTTTCTCTGACGATGCTTTGACGGAGATCGCCCGCATTGCCGCGCAGGTAAATGAAGCGGCAGAAAACATCGGCGCGCGCAGGCTACACACGATAATGGAAAAATTGCTCGAAGACGTGTCGTTCGAGGGTCCCGACCTGAAGAAGAAAAACGTGAAGATCGATGCAACGTATGTCCGTAAGCAGCTTTCCGAGATCGTCAAAGACCAGGATCTGAGCAGGTACATCTTGTAGTGCGTCCTGCGATTTTCGTCGCCCTTGCTCTTTCATTACTGATTGACAGTTGCGGCTACGTCGGCCCGGTACTTCCGCCTTCCCCGGAATTGCCGGTTGCCGTAACCGATCTCGCCGCCACCGAACGCGGCGATCAGATCGTGATTACGTTCTCAACTCCTACTCGAACGACGGACGCGCTGCCAATCGCCAACTTCTCGAATATCGACCTCCGCGTGGGACCTGCCGTGACCCCTTTCGACTTTGATCAGTGGGCAAGTTCGGCCGCGGAATACGAAGTCCCTCCTCCACCTCCGGGCAACCGCGATGATCCGCAGCCCCATCCGATTTCGAAGTCTCTACCTGTTACTCAATGGGAAGGAAAGAAAATCGATATCGCCGTCCGTACGGGAGTCAAGAAGAATGGCCATTTCTCGCAATGGTCGAATCGCGTCGTGATGGACGTCCTTCCGCCTCTGACTCCGCCGAAGGTGAAAGCGGAGGCGACGCGCGAGGGCTACAGGCTGACGTGGCCGGAGGAACGTCCCGGTCTTCATTTTCAGGTTTCCCGTCAGGGCCCGACAGACAAGGCTCCTGTACAGATCGGAGTTGCCGAGAAACCGGAATATGTTGACACAACAGCACAATGGGAAACACGCTACGTCTACACCGTCATCGCCCAGCAGGGTTCAGCGGTCAGTCTGAGTTCGCAGCCAGTGGTTGTCGATCATCCCGACACTTTTCCACCCACTGTTCCTTCGGAGATAACCGCTCTCGCGACGCCCGATTCGATTGAACTTTCCTGGCCGCGCAGCCCGGAAAGCGATCTCAAAGGCTACTATCTCTACCGTGCAGCAGCGGGAGGCAAGCTCGAGCGCTTAGGCGATCTTCTCACTCTTCCCACTTACAGCGACCGGAACCTCGAACACGGTAAGAAATACGTCTACGCCGTAACTGCTGTTGACCAGAAAGGCAACGAAAGCGACAAGTCGAAGGAGACCGGGGTCGTGTTCTAATCCGATGCGTATGCTAGCATCGGCCATAGATGAAGGGAAGGTCTTTGCCGGGGGCTCCTGATTGCCTCGTGTCCTGACGGAGTGGATCGCTTCCTTTCAGAATTTCGTCCTCCTTTCTGGCCGGGCTTTCCTGAACGTCTTCCGTGCTCCGCATTATCCCGATGATGTCTACCTGCAAATGGACAACATCGGTTTCGGAAGTCTGCCCATCGTGCTCCTCACCGGTGCGTTCAGCGGAGCTATCATCGCGCTGCAGATGTCCCGCGCCCTCAATACTTATGGCGCCGCCAGCCAAGTAGGTTCGATCGTTGCCCTTACGCTGGTTCGCGAACTTGGGCCCGTGCTGACCGCCTTGCTGGTTGCGGGCAGAAATGCTTCCGGTATTGCAAGTGAGCTGGGCTCGATGAAAGTGACAGAACAGATCGACGCCATGCGCGCCCTCGGGACCGATCCCGTTCAGAAGTTGGTTACTCCGCGCTTGATTGCCACATCAATGATGCTGCCCTGTCTCACTGTCATCGCGGACGCTGTCGGCCTGGTAGGCGCATACCTGGTCGCCGTTCCGTTGTTGCATATCATCAGCGCCGGCGCGTATTGGTCGACATCTTGGCGAGCTCTGGTGCTGAATGACTTGGCACAAGGACTCATCAAGCCGCTCTTGTTTGGCATGATCATTTCGCTCGTTGGCTGTTATTACGGCTTGCGCACCACCGGCGGCACTCAGGGAGTCGGCCGAGCCACCACCGAAGCCGTTGTCTCGGCTTCGATCTGGATCTTCTTCACCACGTTTCTCATCGACAAGATCTTCGTCAATCTCTAAGCCATGGCGGATGAATCTCAATCGCTTGTCGAGTTCAGGAACGTGAGCCTGCAATATGGCAACGTGTGGGCGCTGAAGCAAGTCAGTTTCCGTTTGAACGCCGGAGAAACGCGCATCATCTTCGGCGCGGCGGGCAGCGGGAAAACTACCTTACTGAAAGCGGTAATTGGCCTGGTAGATGTTGATGAAGGCGAGATCAGATTATTCGGCGAAAACGTAACGGAGCGCAAAGAACAGGATCTATTCGGACTTCGCGGCCGCGCCGGGTTCCTTTTTCAGGAAGGCGGCCTGTTTGATTCGCTGACCATTGGCGAAAACGTGGAATATCCCCTGGCGAATCGGCAATTGGGTGTCGAGCCACAGTCATCAAAATTGGGCGACTCGCCAGAAACCGACTTTGAAGCGCGCGTCCGGCAAGTACTTCGGTTTGTAGAGTTGGAACAAACCTACAGCCAGTTCCCTAGCGAAGTTTCGGGTGGCATGCGACGCCGTGTAGGTATCGCACGAGCTACTGTTACTGAGCCGCCTCTGGTTCTTTACGACTCACCCACGGCCGGGTTAGATCCTATTACTGCGAATCTGATCATGGCTTTGCTCGCTAAAGAGCGGGAAACGCACAATACGGCCTCTCTCATCGTTACCCACCGGTATCAGGACGGCGAACTCATGGCTAACTTCCGATTCAATCTGGAAAAGGGCGAACTCGATCCGATAAGCGAGAATGATGGAGAGTTCGCAGGTAGAACGAAGTTCATGGTGATGAAAGAAGGCGAGGTTGTCTTCGTAGGCAGCCGTGAGGAACTGGAGGCGTCCGACGACGCTTACGTGAAGAGATTCGTTCGACACGAAGAACACCATGCCGGCTAAAGAAAAAGTACATGTATCGCAACTGCGAGTAGGCATTCTGTCGATTGTCGCGCTCGCCTGTATTACCCTGATAGTGTTCCTACTCACCGGGAATTCGAGCTGGTTCAAGCACGAGATCCCTCTGCATGTCTATGTTTCAGATGCCGCGGGACTCATGTCAGGCGCGCCGGTTCGCATTAACGGTATACAAGCCGGCAGCGTGAAACGCGTTCAACTATCAGGCGAAACCAATCCTCAGCGGATCATCCGGATAGACTTCGTTGTAACGCAAGAAATGCAGAAGCAGATTCCAGTGGACTCGATCGTAACCATCTCATCTGACAACCTGCTCGGCAGCACCAAACTCCTAGCAATCAATAAGGGCACCAGCCAGCAGTATGTTCAGCCAAACGCCATGCTCAAAGCGGCTGATACCCGGGAGTTCGACCAGCTTGTGCAGCAGGGGTATGGGGTTCTCGATTCGCTCCAGGCCACTCTGACGAAAGTACAGGGAATCGTGGGCGAAGTCGAAGTGGGACATGGGACCATTGGAAAACTGCTGGTTGACGAAACTCTATACAACAGCCTGCAAGCGACTGTGAATCAGGTTCAACTGCTGGTGTCGACTTTGAATTCGAAGTCGGGAACCGTCGGGCACCTGATCAATGACGACACTCTCTACAACCAAGCTCAATCCGTCGTGAATCGAGTCGACCAGCTCACGCAGGATTTGCAGGCTGGTAAGGGCACCGCGGGGTTGTTGCTGAAGGATTCGAAAGCATACAACGATCTCGACAATTCGCTGAATCAGCTAAACGCCATTCTGGCTAAGGTGAATTCCGGGAAAGGCACCGCCGCCCAGCTGTTGAACGATGATAAGATCGCCCGTCAGCTTTCAACCACCCTCGACAACGTGAATTCCATCGCAACCAAGATCAACTCCGGCCAGGGCACGATTGGGCAGTTACTTATGAACCCGCAGCTCTACGATGAACTCAACGGTACAACACACGAACTGCATGGACTGTTGCAGGATTTCCGCGCGAATCCGAAGAAATTCCTGACCATCAAGCTCCATATCTTCTAGGTTGAAGAATCTCGTCATCAATGCGGATGATTTCGGCTTTACCAGCGACGTAAACGCGGGTATCGTGCATGCCCATCGCGAGGGCGTCCTGACGTCTACAACATTGATGGCGACCGGAGATGCGTTCGACGATGCAATCCGTTTAGCGAAGGAAAATCCGACCCTCGACGTCGGCTGTCACCTCGTTCTCATCCAGGGACGCGCGCTCACAACCGGGCGGCCTTTTCCCGATACGCCCGCGCAAGTAGCCGTCAGCATGTGGAAGCACGAGGCGTCTGCTACATACGCAGAATTGCGCGCTCAGATCGAGAAAATTCAATCCGCCGGCATTCGTGCGACGCATCTGGACAGTCACAAACACACGCACATCCTCCCGCAGATCTTTCGTATGGTGGTCCGCCTCGCGCACGAGTTCCGGGTCCCGTATGTGCGTCTGCCGCTGGACGAAACCGCACCGTACGCGCGTACGGTTTGTCGCGCTATCCGGCCTCTCTATTCGCGTGTAGCCGCGAAGCACGGTGTTCGGATGACTGATCATTTTCTCGGTTACCGGCTCACGGGAACCCTTACGGAAACTACGCTTCTCGCTGCTTTGGCCAAGTTGCGGGAGGGCACTACGGAGTTCATGTGTCACCCCGGCTATCTGGGGCCGGAGCTGCAACGCGCCGCTACGCGATTGAAACAGTCGCGGGTTCGTGAGTTGGAAGCGTTAACCTCGCCACGGGTTCGACGCTTTATGGACGAAGCAGGAGTCCGCTTGGCAACTTTTGATACGGCGACCCTTGTGGGCCGAGAATAATCTTCCCATCAAAAATCGTTTGAACCACTTTGGTGTCGGCGATCTTTGCCGGATCGATGGTGAAGATGTCATCGGACAGGATGACGAAGTCTGCCAGTTTGCCCGGCTCGATTGAGCCCTTTACCTTGTCTTCAAAGCTCGCGTATGCCGACCCCATGGTGTAGGCGTTTACCGCTTCCGCCACGCTGATCTTTTGCTCCGGAATCCAGCCGTCCGGATGCTTTCCATCCAGCGTTCTCCGCGTCACGGCTCCGTAGATCGCCATGAGCGGCGTCATCGGCGCGACATCCCAATCGGATCCGAAGGCCAGGGTGGCTCCGGAATCGAGCAGTGACCGGAAAGCATATGCTGTCTTGGCCCGTTCGGGTCCAATTCGCTTCTCCGCCCAGCGGCCGTCGTCTTCGAGATGGTATGGCTGCATGGATGCAATGACATGAAGCTTTCCGAAACGCGGAATGTCCGAAGGGAGTAGATGTTGTGCATGCTCGATTCTCAGCCGCCGGTCACGGATTCCGTGCTCGTTCTCCAAGCGCTCGTACATGTTGAGAATCGTGTTGTTTGCTTTGTCCCCGATCGCATGGACCGCGATCTGAAGTCCCGCTGCGTCGGCCGACTCCATATTGCGCCACATCTGTTCGGGATTTGAAAGTTCCGCGCTCGGTATTCCGCTGGTCTGCGGCGCATCGAGGTATGGCTGGAACAGCAGAGCTGTAGTGGATCCGAGCGAACCGTCTGCGTAGCCTTTCAGGGCACCGATGTGCAGGTACTCGTTGCCGAAATCCGCCGTCAGGCCGACGGCTGCCAGCCGCTTCCATGTCATCAACGGCTGGTGGGCCGAAATGCGCACGCGCAGTTCTCCGTCGTGCATCATGCTCTGGTACACGCGAAAAATGTCCGGCGCCCCCGACATGTCCTGTACACTGGTTATTCCTTGCGCATTCGCGTATGTCTGCGCGGCCTTTATCGCGTCGCGTATCTCTGCCGCGCTGGGCGGAGGGATCACTTTGGTCACGACGCTCTGCGCGGCGTCCTTCAGGATGCCGGTCGGTTCTCCTCCCTCATCGCGAACGATCACGCCGCCGGGAACGTCCTTCGTGTTTCTGTCGACTCCGGCAAGCTTCAGAGCGAGCGAGTTTGCAAGCGACATGTGCCCGTCCAGCCGCTTTATTAAAACCGGCCAATTTTGTGTTACCGGGTCAATCAACTCGCGTGTCGGGAGGCGCGCCGGAGTCCAGTTCTCGTGATCCCAGTTGCCACCCGTAATCCACCGACCCTGTGGAACTCGACGCGCAAAGGCTCCCAAGGTGTCACGTAATTCGATTTCGCTGCGTGAATACCGCAGTTGGGGGCCCGTCAGGTTCGCTCCGCCCGCGAAGAAATGGACATGAGCATCGTTGAAGCCCGGCAGCATGCGGCGGCCTTCGAGATCGAG
>JAFAUR010000699.1 GCA_019243205.1 Acidobacteriaceae bacterium
GCCGTAGAGATCGCGCGACCGGGTGCCCGAGAGCGTCAGAGCCGTTTCGCGCAGAGTCTTGCTGGGGACCGTACCGGTGTTCGCGCCCGCGCCACCGAGATCGCCGTAGCGATCGATGAGGACGACTCTGGCTCCCAGAGACGCAGCCGTAGTGGCGCCGACGATTCCGGCCGGCCCGGCGCCGATTACGGCGAGATCGTACATTTTTTGCATGTTCATAAATCTCTTCACCCCCCGAGGACTTCGCACAACCGAGCCGCCGATAACGGGGCTGACAGAATGTCCTCCACATCGCAATCCAGCGCGTCCCACCACAACTCGGCCGTACTGGTCGGGCTCACAAGCAACACGGGAATCGAGCTCGAGATGTCCCTGACCTTCTCGACGAGATCCCTCCAATTGCCGTCTGCCAAGGCGAGCTCTGTGACGATGCCCATTCCTTTGGATTCTGAGTCGAGCAAATCGGCGGCCGCCTGGATGCTGTTTGCCCACTTCACTTCGAGCCCACGCCATTCCAACTCCTGCTCGATGATCGCTTCTGGTTTTCTGCCGCTCACAAACATGATGGTCTTTATTGGTTCCTCGCTCCGCATCGATATCTCGCGCACTTGAGTTCAAGCTACCCCAGTTCGCGCTGGAATTGACGTAAGCGGCCGTAAGCTCGGACGTTATATACCGCAGCCCAGGCGCACGTAAGCATATGATTGTAGGTACTTCCCTAGCGTCCATGCCGGGTTCGTCATCACTGGAATTTCCGGCCGACTCTGCACGCGAGCCCGTGCCGGCAACAACCGTGCGCGACCAACTGGCGCGCGTGGTGAACAGCCCTGCATTCGTTTCCTCAGCTCGGCTTGTACGGTTTCTCACCCATGTAGTGAATCGCACGATCGATGGAGATCTTGACAGTCTCAAGGAATTCTCGATCGCGATGGAGGTGTTCGATCGCACGTCTGATTACGACCCGAACATCGATGCAATCGTTCGGGTCGAGGCCCGCCGCCTCAGATCCAAGTTGAAGGCGTATTACGAGGAAGGGCCGGGCAGGAGCGATCCCGTCCTGATTGGTCTGCGGCCGGGAAGTTACGTGCCAATCTTCCGTTGGCTGGAAAGAAAGCCACAAGAACACAGGCAACAGACTGGTATTACTATCGAAACTCGGCGTGCATCGGTTGCCGTGTTGCCGTTTGTAAACATGAGCCCGGAGCCTGAGCAGGACTACTTTTGCGACGGAATCAGTGAAGAAATCATTAACGTGCTCACCCGCGTTTCGGGGCTGAACGTGATTGCGCGGACATCGGCCTTCCAATTCAAAGGCGTTTCCGTTGACATCCGGGAAGTGGGCCAGCGCCTTCGCGCTGATCTCGTGATTGAAGGAAGCGTCAGGAAAGCGGGTATGCAACTGCGGATTACTACGCAGGCGGTTCACAGTGAATCCGGCCATCACCTGTGGTCCGAAACATTCCGGCGTGAACTAAAGGATATCTTCGCAATTCAAGAAGAGATCGCGGAAGCGGTCGCCGCCTTGCTCCGGGTCCATATGCCGGAGACACCAGTGCGTTCCTGTACTCGGAATCTCGAGGCCTATACCAAGTACTTAAGAGCCCAATTCCTGATCCATCAACAGTCTCCGGAAGCACTGCGAAGTGCCCTCGACCAGTTGCGCAAAATGATTCAGGTTTTTCCCGATTACGCTCCAGCCTATAGTGGCATCGCTGTGGCGAACGGCCTTTTGTGTCTGTTCGGCGTGGTCTCCGGACGGGATGTGTATCCCGAGATAAAGGCGAACGCCGAGCGCGGGTATGCGCTTGATCCCGACTCAGCAGAAACATGCACGGTGCTTGGCGGACTTCGTGCCTGGTTTGAATATCGCTGGGGTGAAGCGGACACGCTGTACGAACGAGCCCTGCAACTACAACCCGCCTACGCGCCAGCTCACATGTTCCGCGCCATGGCTTCGCTGTGTCAAGGGAACATCATGGCGGCACAATCAGGTCTCCGCCGCTCAACCGAATTGAATCCCCTTTCCGCCAGCGACTGTGCACGGTTGGCTTATCTCCATTACGTGCAAGGCGATTATCGAACGGCCGAAGCGCATCTCAAAAACTCTTTTGATCTGGATCGCGATTATCCCGAAGCGCGACTTTACGACGGACTCTTGTACTTCCAGCAGACAGATTACGAGGCCGTCATACGGTGTCTCTCCTCTTCGCCCGTTCCGTTGGACATTGGCCTGATGGCCGCCGCCTATGGTCGTAAAGGCAGCGAGGCGCGAGCTAGAAAATGCCTCGAGGAGCTTAGACGGCTGGCAGGGAAACAATACGTCACACCACTGGCAGAAGCTTTTGCGGCGATCGGCATGGGAGATCACGATCTTGCATTCCACCACCTGGAAAAAGCTATTGAGCAAAGGACGAACTTCGTCAATTTGTTAGCGGTCGAGCCGTTTTTTGATCCGCTGCGCCACGACGGCCGTTTCACAAAGCTTCTGAAAACGCTGAATCTGGGCATTGATCTGAAGCCGTAAGCTTACGGCGAGTTTACGGCAGCTTACGGCAATTGAACACTTCGCCCGGGGCAGTATGTAATTGAGCTGCTTTGCGCCTGCCCAATGGAAGGGTAATCAGGCATTGCTGAAACGTAGCATAAGGGAGAAAACAAGAAAACAAATGTCGCAAGAATTTCAAAGCTGGATGACACGGTTCAGTCCTGCACTCGGGCTGGCGCTGATAGCGTGCTCTCTGGTACACGCACAGGACGTGAGAAGTAACTACATCCCAGGAACTGACTTTTCGAAATATCATAACTACAGTTGGGTGATAATCGGAGGAATTGGCCATCCGGACCAGATCCTTGATACCGAGATCAAGCGATCGATAGATTCCGAACTGGTGGGTAAGGGCTTCACAAAGGTGGACAGCGGTACGCCCGGTTCCGCGCATACGGCAGATTTTCCCAAACCGCTGGATCTCCCAAACCGCCTGGATCTACCGCAACCGCCGGATCTCCCGCAAATGTCGGCCGGTCCCCCTCAACGGCCCGATCTGCCCCGTACGGCCGATTCCGCGAATAACGCTAATTCCGCCCATCCTGCCGATCTCCTCGTTGACTACCAGATCGGTATCCAGCAGGAGAGACAGTGGAATGCCTTCGGCATGCGCGATGCTCTCGGAGGCGGCATGAGTACGGCGACTGCTACTGCAACCAGTTCGACCATAAACAACGGAATTCTCGTCGTCAGTATCTACGACGGCGCCACCAGAGGGCTTATTTGGAGAGGCTTTGCCGTCAAGGAGATTAACCTCAATAAAGACCAGCAGAAAAACCGGAAGAACCTGGACAAGGCGACACAAAAACTGCTGAAGGACTTTCCACCCAGACGGACATAGACAACGTTAGACTCCGAAAAGGCATAGAAGCAACAAGGCGGCAACCGGGTTGCCACACCGACACAGGTGTCCGCCGTACTTCAGCTAGGTTCAGACCGCGAACTAGGCGCGGACGCCCTTCCGCAGCCGTCACGGCGTCCGCTTTCCTGGTTGCGACGGGATGCGCCGGTAGGTCATTAGCGGGGCTCTCAGCTGTCTGAATATTTGCGAACATTACGATGACAGGGCTCCGCACGCGGGAGCCATGTTTTTGTTGCGCCTTACAATCTTTGCTCGCGCCAAGCCGCCCGGCTCTGCGCAGTGAATTTCGGCACATCCGGGAAACCAAACCTTAAATCGACGAGTTGCGGTTCCGCATGGCCAGCTACGTCATCCAGTTTTGAATGTTCTTCAGCGTGCTTGACCATCGAACCACTTCTTGACCGGCTCCGCAGTGGCGGCCGATCCTCCAGGTTGCTGAAAACACTAAACGTTTCGCGCTGTATCCGGCCGTAAGCTTACGAGGGCCTTACGGCTCATTACTGCCATAAGACACCGTGTTCGAGGCACCATTGCCTCAGGATGCGACGACGAAATCACATTGAACCGCGCACAACCGCCACCAGACGGCCTGTGCGCTTATTAGCTGGATGGCTTTTTCTGGTAAGTACATTCGTCATGCTGACGCAGGCGCAGGAAGCGAATGTCCCTGAACTGACGCTCGATGACGCGATTGCGCAAGCGGTCGCAAATAACAGCAATCTCAAGACAGCTGACTTAGAGATACGTCGCGCGGCTGACGATCTGGCAGCGAACAGGACCAGACGTTTTGCGAACACGCAGATCACGGCGCTGGGGGGCCAGCTATTAACGAAGCCATCTGTCACGTTTCAGCAAGGGGCGCTCGGGGTATATCCCGCGACGGGTCCGATTCCGGCAACGAACCAAACCATTAATGTTGCGCGAAAACCGGCCGGGATGGTATTTGCCTCTATCTCCCAGCCACTATCAACGCAGTACCGGCTGCATCTTCAATTGAAGGCTCTTGCGTTTGGGATCGAGGCGAAGCGGCAAGATCAGCAGAAAACGCGTTTGGAAATCGTCGATCAGGTTCGGCGAGCTTACTACGCCGTTGTGCAGGCGCAGAGTGGCTTGGACAGTCTCGAGGCGTCTCTTCCCTATTACAAGGAATCGAAGCGGCTGGCAAGCGAGAACCTAAAGCGTGAAACGATTCTGGAATCCGATTTATTGGGCGCAGATGCACAGCTTCTGAAAACGCAGAATGCCGTTAGTGACGCTAAGGACCAGGTCGCGACTGCCGTCGAGAGGCTGAACGATTTGATGGGCCGGGACATACACACGCAGTTTCGAGTTGTGAGTATCAGCAGCGCAGACGCGGACATAGACATGCCTAAAGGACTGGAAGCCACCGCCCTTCAAAACCGGCCGGAGCTGAAAAAGGCGAACCTCCAAGTGCAGCAAGCCGACTATGATGCGCGCGCGAAGAAGGCCGAATATATCCCCGACGTGAGCCTGGCCTTTAATTACTACACAACAGCGAATTTAGAGAACGCTTTGCCGAGCAACATCGCGGTAGTGGGTTTCCAACT
>JAFAUR010000917.1 GCA_019243205.1 Acidobacteriaceae bacterium
AATCGTAGGCGGCTTGGCGCGATCGGTATTCAGAGTCGCCCGCGAAGCCTTGTGCCCGAACGTGCTCGGCGATTTGCGACGCGCTGAACCCGCTCGGTCTGATCGACAGCGCCAGGATTGCTCTCGCCACGCAGCGCATCCGAGGACGGTTTAAGTCAATGCCGCCTGTCCGTGCTGTTCCCGCCTTAGACGGCGAGGACAGCTCTTCCAGAGTGTCGTGTCCAATGAAGCAGCGGTCCATACATGTGAGCACGTTCAAGAACCGCTCCAGCATGTTCTTCAACGTGGTTGCCGCCGCTGCAAAACGCCCTACGTCCCGCCCACAACCCAAGGATCTTGCATCGATTGCCATGGCCTCCGTTCGCAGCACGCGTTCGCCCTTGGTGTAGATCTTCAGCGCCACTTTTCCGCAATAGACTTTGAAGATCGTCAAACCATACGTGAGTCTCTCGACCACGATCTGCAATTGAGGCGACTTCCTCTTCTTTCTTGCATGGGGACGGGTCTTACGACCCAGAATTGTTTTCAGCCGCTCCACATCCATCCGATTTCGGTTGCGGTCTACTAGAGCCTCCACAACCCGCTCCATTTCAGAGCCACGCTTGAACAACAGATTCCGGCTGTATTCAAGCTGATACGTCGAATACTCGTACCGGAATCTACTGCGCTTCCGGTCTTCGGCATCCAGAGCGAAGCACAGGCACGCTTTATAGATCCAGCGATCACAAACAGCGGTCAACAGCCCTACAGCTCTTTCCGAGAGCAAGATCTCTGCTATCGCCGCGAATGGGTTACTGGTCTCAATGTGTGTAAAGCAATTTCCCTCCTTTGTAAATGGAATGCCGTTCCGTTCGGCTTGGCGGGCCAGATACTCATGTCCGTTGAGAATGATTTGGGCCGGGAAGGGAGGATGGCCGCTCAGCTGGATGACAACGTGGCCCCAATCCTGATCCAGGATGTGAAAGGAAGAGTGATTCACGTAGGGATAAGGCCGCTTCACCTGGATCCGTCCGCTGTTCAGAACATCGAAGACAGGAGCCTGGGCTCTACCTTCGATGATTAAGAAGACGCCCTCGCGAACGTCCGTCTTAGCAAGGTATTCGTCTGCGATTTCGAACTTGTGTTCGCCGCCCTTGCAGATCTTAATGGGGACCTTGTTGGCGAGCGCCCAGGCCCGGAGCCGCCGCCGGAATCGTCCCGCCAAACGTATGAGATGGGCATTATCGAGGTCTTCATCGGTTCCATGCAACTGTCGCCACCAGACACGAAAACCTGGAGGGCTCTGAGCGAAACGGAAGTACGCGTTCAGAACGATGCGATCTAGTGAATCATAACTGCCATCAAGTAACTCCGCGTACGCTTGGCTCAGCCCATCAGTCATGCGTGGCGATGCTATCAAAGAGCGTCGACTCGAATGTTCTGTCGAGATTGCCCCATTGTCGTGGTACGTAATCCGGGCAAGTCTGCCCATCATTTGTAAATACATCCGCACTACTCAAGGGCGAACATCGGATTGTATACGGCGGCGGTACGTGAAGGACTTTTGCCTTCGGCCATGTGAACTTGTTCCGGAATGAGTCTCAGGTTACGTTTTGGTGGTGACTTGGTTCAGTAGCCGAAGCGAGACGGGCGGGGCGAACACCACGAAGATGCTTTATCGGCGGTAACCCGAAAAAACGGCTGTATTCGCGATTAAATTGACTCGCGCTTTCATACCCGACCGAAAAAGCGGCACTGGCCGCATCGATAAGCATTCGTTGGGCCGCCTGCAATCGAAGTTGTTTCTGATACTGCAGAGGACTCATTGAAGTCAAAACCCTGAAATGATGATGCAGCGTCGACAGGCTCATCCCGGCGATTTGAGCGAGATCCTCGACCCGCAGCGTCTTCGTAAAGTTCGCTTTGATAAAGGCGGTGACCTTCGCCGTCCGAAAGCTCTGGTCCCCTGCGGTGGCGATAGCGCGCAATCTTTGACCTGCAGCGCTTTTGAGTATGCGATAAATCAGTTCCCGTTGAAGCAGACGGCTAAGAAACGGAATGTCGGCAGGCGTCTGCAGTAAGTCGAGCACCCGGCCGATCGCGGATAGGAACTCCACGGTAATCTCGGCCGTTGTCATCGCCGGAACGTCCGATCCCATCGAGGGCGAGTCGAAGTCTCCCTGAGCGAGAATCTCTCGCACAGCGCCCATTTCGAGCTTGAGTCGCAGGCACAGGTACGGATTTTGTGGAGTGGCTTCAATCACCCGGCTGACGACTGGCAGGTCGAGGGATGTCAGCAGGTATTTCGACCCGTCATATACAAAGGTGTTTGCACCCAGTTCCACCTGCTTGCGCCCTTGTACCACGACCGCGAGGCTCGGCTCGTAAGTAGCGACCGCCGGCCGCGTCGGCGCGGTGTACCGATAAAGTGTCAAGCCGGGAACGTCTGTCGTGAGACTCTCCGCTGACCCAACGAATGAGGCAACTTTACGTGCCAGTTCCGTTCGTAGTTCTGCCCGTCCGTCCGGTCCAGATACACGTCGATTCTTGAGTAAATTACCTCTATTCACCGCGCTTCTTCTCCCAACAGCATAGCCGCCTGGAAGGTATCCGCAACACAGCCGAGATCGAAGATCGCGAGGATTAGGCAATAACTTCGCAGGATCAGGATATCGCTTCAGACCTCACTCTTCCTACCCTGGAGTTGAGGAGGACAAATCGTGCAAAACCGTAAACTTGGAAAAGGCGGCCTGGAGGTTTCCGCGATTGGCCTCGGCTGTATGGGAATGAGTTGGTCTTATGGGCCGCCCAAAGACAAGCCGGAAATGATCGCACTGATCCGCGGGGCCGTGGAGCGCGGGATCACGTTCTTCGACACGGCTGAAGTCTACGGACCGTTGACAAACGAGGAACTGGTGGGTGAAGCACTTGCTCCTTTCCGCGGGCAAGTTGTAATTGCGACCAAGTTTGGCTGGGAGCGGAACCCAAACGACTCGAACAAGTGGACGGCGCTGAATAGCCGGCCCGAGCACATCAAGCAGGTCGCTGAAGGGTCCCTCAAACGCTTGCGGGTCGACGCGCTTGACCTCTTCTATCAGCACCGCATCGATCTCAACGTCCCGATTGAGGAGGTGGCGGGCGCTGTGAAGGATCTTATCCAAGAAGGTAAAGTGAAGCATTTCGGTTTGTCCGAAGCAGGCGTCGAAACCATCCGGCGCGCAAACGAAGTTCAGCCCGTCGCTGCTCTGCAGAGCGAGTACTCGCTGTTCTGGAGAGAGCCGGAACGCGAAATCATCCCTACGCTTGAGGAACTTGCTATCGGATTCGTTCCATTCAGCCCACTGGGCAAGGGCTTTTTGACTGGAAAGATCACGCCTGAAACCAGGTTCGACAGCACCGACTTTCGCAGCACTGTTCCCCGTTTCCAGGAGGAAAATCGGAAGGCCAATCAGGCACTCGTCGATGTGATCACTGCATTTGCAAAACGGAAGAACGCTACTCCGGCGCAAACCGCGCTCGCATGGCTCGTAGCCAAGAAGCCGTGGATTGCTCCGATTCCCGGCACAACGAAGCTCGAGCGATTGGATGAGAACCTGGGAGCTTTGAACGTGGAACTGACGCTGGAAGACGTCGAAGCAATTGAGTCGGCTTCCTCCCGTATCAAACTCGCAGGGGCTCGCTATCCGGCCTTCCATGCAAGTCTCGTCGGCCGCTAGAGCGCGCGGAGAAACGTGCCATGAAAGCAATGCCGATGGCGATTGTTGCCGCCCTTGTGGTCTCGTCCGCAGCGCAAAATCAAACCGCCGTTTCGGACAAAGACAAGTTGACCGGAGCGTGGCACCTGGTTTCCATTACAGGGCCCGACGGCAAGCTGGTTATCGCGGGAGTACCGCAAGGCATGTTGCTTTATACGCGGGACGGCCACATGTCGGTGCGACTCATGTATGCGGAAAGCGCAAATGCGCAGTCCAATGAGTACGTGAAAAATGGTTACGAAGCTTCCTTCGGCAGCTATGACGTCAACGAAGCGACTCACGTGTTGACTCACCACGTGCAGGGTTCGGTCACGCGCGGTCTCCTGGCGGGCAAAGATCTGCCTCGCATTTACCGGTTCAGCGCTACCGGTCGCCTCATCATCCGATCGGCTCGTGCGGATGAGCACTGGTCGGTGACTTGGGAGCACTACTAATGGCTGAATGGACCAAGGATGAACTGACAAAGATCGCCGCTGCCGATGACTTGCACATTTCGCCCTTTCGCGTTGATGGCCTCACCTACGGCACTCCCACATGGATCTGGTCCGTGGTCGTTGACGGCGATCTCTACGTACGCGCTTACAACGAGACAAAACTCTCGTTGGTACCAAGCTGCGTTGCGGCAGAAGGCGGGGCGAATCACGGTCGCTGGAATCACGAAAGAAGTGAGCTTCGAGCGCGTCGACGGACCAGTCAACGACGGCATTGACGATGCTTGCCGCGCGAAATACAAAAGCAGTCCGTATCTCACCCCGATGATCGCCGCGAAAGCGCGGTCGGCGACGGTCAAAATTCATCCTCGTGAGACGAAAGGAAACAAGCCATGAGTTCGAATCCCCCGCGTTCGGCGGTTACGCCTGAGGACGTTCGCATCGTTTCACCGGCGCTCGCAAATTACACGCAGGTGTCCATCAACGATGATCTCTGGAAGCGACCGGAATTGTCGCCTCGGGACCGCAGCATCATCGCCGCCGCCGCTTTGGTCGCTCGCAATCAGACGATCGGCATGCTGCACTACTTCAACCTTGCGCTCGATAACGGAGTCACCCCGAGTGAGCTGTCTTAAATCATTATGCATCTGGCGTTCTGCTCGGGCTGGTCGAATGCTTTCTCAGCGGTTTCGATTCTGAAAGATATTTTTGTGCAACGCGGTATCGAACACCATCAACTTCCCGAAGCCCGGCCAGAGCTTCTTCCCATCGATGAAGTGGCGGAGTCACAACGCGCCGCCGCGGTCGAGCAAAATTTCGGCGCAGTAGCTCCCGGTTTCGTACAGTACACCACAGATCTACTTTCCCGCGATCTTTGGCTACGCCCCGCTCTGGCGCCACGGGACCGTAGTCTCGTAATGTTAGTGCGCTCGTTGCCTCCGGCCAGGTTGCGCAGATTCCTTACCATCTCAACCGTGCGATGGACAACGGCTTAACACGAACGCAAGCCTCCGAAATGCTGAAACACCTAGCCTTCTATGCAGGCTGGCCGAATGTTTTTTCGGCGCTACCGGTGGTCAAAGGTGTTTTTGAAGCCCTCAAGCCTGCGTAACTCGCCGCTAGGCTAGCAGCCATGCATTTATCTTCCGTTTGTCAGACCACCTACGGACTAAATAGCAAATTGCCAGTGCGCTCCGAACGTCCCCTGAAGAGGTCATTCCGCTTGGCCTTGATCGCGAGTTCTGGCTTCATCGCAAATAGCCAGTCAGGATCGATGTGCGAATGCGGCGGACGGACCAGCGGTTGGATCGGCGCCATCCCCAAGGTCCATGGCTGCGATACGACCGTTGTTCAACGTGAATATGTGGAAAACTTCGCTGTCCGATAGAACATCACCTTCAAGGCTCCTGACGACTTGGTGAACCCTGACGCGGACCTTGCCTCCGTCTTCCTGGGAGGTTGATAACGGTTCGACATGGGGATCGAACTCGCCCCATTGTCGAGTCCAATAGGCGCGGATCTCTTCCTTTCCGACAACTCTTCCACCTTCCGAGGCCTTGGGCCAGCTCACGTCTTCGGTCATCAGTGCTAATGCACCGTCGATGTTTCGCTTGTTGAACGCGGAGTATGCCTGTTCAATCAAGGTCCTGTTATCTGCCATGCAACCTCCTGCAAATCATCGCTGCGCGATCGGTCCAAACTGCCTGCGGTTTATCCTCAAAAAGAGAAGATCTCGATTGTTCAGTATTTCAGGGACGATACAAACTTGTTGCGTGGAGGAAGCGGACGTTGATACTCCCAGATACAAGCAATCCCACAATGGTTCATGAAATTCCCACCCACGCCCGAAAGATGCTGAACAAGAGGAATTTCGAATTTCCTCAACTCATCTTGCTCGCCAATCCCAGATTGCATCAGCACTTTCGGCGTGTGCAGCGCACCCAGGGACAAGATCGCTTGACATCCAGCACGAATGCGATGAACTTTTCCCTCGTAGAGGATCTCCACACCGGTCGCTTTCTTGCCCGTCCTCTCGTAGTGATTGCTGTCCTTATCACAATCTCTCTGTTAGGTCTATCTGCGCGCCTTCCAGCACCACGGCGTTGATCCGGCGCTCAAATGCTTTGGTGACTCCGGCGCGCCAGCCATCGGCAAGCGTCCGCGAGGTTGGATCAGGAAAGATGTCCTCTTCTCCTTTCTCTAAGCCATCGAAGATCCCTGCCGCAGCGGACTCTGGCGACACTTTCGGAATATCGTAGCCGCGAGTCATATCGGTGTCGACGGAGCCGAGGATCACACCATGCACGCTGACCCCTTGACGCGTCAGCAGTGCTCGCAGGGATTGTGTCAGGTTGAGTGCCGCTGCCTTCGAGATCGAGTAGCCGGGTATTACTGGGAAAGGAGCTACCGAGGTCACTGACAGAATGTTCACAATTGCCCCTTTGGAGCGTGCCAACCGCGGCAAGAACGCCTGCGTTACCTTGAGCAGACCCAGCAAGTTGACGTCCAGATGTTTTTGGATCGCATCTAAGTCGGTAAGGTCGTCGAAGAATCCGATGCCCGCATTATTGATGAGGACGTCAAGATCGGCGACCTGGCCGACTGCCTTTTGAATATGCGAAGCGTTGGTTACGTCCAGCGTCACCGCTGTCACGCGTGGATTAGTGTTTGGAAGCGCGCCGCGAGTGCCCGCAAAAACTCTTTTCGCTCCCCTATTGAGAGCTTCTTTGACAAGTGCCTCACCGACGCCGCGGTTGGCGCCGGTGATCAAGACTGTCTTCTCTGCGATTTGCATA
>JAFAUR010000061.1 GCA_019243205.1 Acidobacteriaceae bacterium
TTTTCAAGGCGTGGCAGAGAGGCTTAACTGCCAACGATGAGCCCGCGGTTTATCAGCGCGGCGAAGATCCAAGAAGTGGACGAGCCTCTCAGCCCCGATGGTACTGCATGCGCAAGTGTGTGGGAGAGTAGGAAGTCGCCCGAGTAAGTTTCAAGGCGTGGCAGAGAGGCTTAGCTGCTAGCGATGAGCCCGCGGTTTATCAGCGCGGCGAAGATCCAAAAATGGACGAGCCTCTCAGCCCCCGATAGTACTGCATGCGCAAGTGTGTGGGAGAGTAGGAAGTCGCCCGATTAAACTCACCGTAAAAGAGAGGAAAACAGGACTTTCCTGAATCTCCCGCTCTTTTTTCCTCAAACCGATCCAAGTACAATAAAAAAGCCCCGGAAGCGGAAACGTCAACCGGGGTTTTTTTCGTCCCTTGGAACCTCTCGAGCCGGCATGGATATCCAAAAAATGATCCGTGAGTTGGAAGACGAACGAGACCGGCTCGATGAAGCTATTCTTGCTCTCGAACGCCTCGCGGTGGCTAACAGGGCGCGGGGACGCCCGCCGCGCTGGCGCAAAGAACTCGCGGCGAAGATCGCTGCGAACCCAGAAACCATGGAAGCAGCTCCTCCTCGTACCAAAAAGCCTCAGGACATCAGCTGATACTCAGCATTCTTAAACCCGCGCGGCTGAGCTTTTCCGCATCAAGTGCATGGCGGCCATCCAGGATGATGGGGCACCGCATCTTCTTGGCGATCTCCTCCCACTCAAGGTCGCGGTATTCGCTCCACTCCGTGATCAGCACGAGGGCATCGCAGCCCTCAGCTACCTCGCAGGCACTCCCGCAGAGCAGCACCCCCATGCCTTTATGCTCGCGCTCGAATCTATCGATGGCTACCGGGTCGTGAGCCTTGACGCGCACGCCGCGATCGATCAACTTCTGCGCAATCTCGATTGCCGGCGCTTCGCGCAAATCATCGGTGTTCGGCTTGAACGCCAGACCAAGCAATCCAATCGTCCGGCCTTTAAGAATCTTGAGCTCATGCAGCAGCTTTTCGACCACCCGGTCTCTCTGCCGCGAGTTGATCTTGCGCGCCGCCTCAACGATAGGCAAATGAAGGCCGTATTCACCCGCAGTTGCAATGAGTGCCGCCGTATCCTTCCCAAAACACGAACCGCCCCACCCGATCCCGGCGCTCAAGAAGCGCGGGCCGATCCGGGAGTCGAGACCGATGCCACGCCCAACCTCGGAAATATCTGCTCCCACACGTTCCGCAACAAGCCCGATCTCGTTGATGAAACTTATCTTCAGGGCAAGAAACGCGTTCGCGGCATACTTGATCAGTTCCGCCGACGCCAAATCAGTCGAGAGCAGCGGAACCGCGCCGACAGTCTCGGGGCGGGGAAGATATGTCGGCGCGGAAAAGGTCTGGTCGAGGATCGGACGGTAAAGCGTATACAGCACTTCCAACGCCCTCGGCTCGTCCGCGCCGATCACAATTCTGTCCGGGTACAGGCTGTCGTGGAGTGCCGAGCCCTCGCGCAGAAACTCCGGATTCGAGGCGACCGCAAACCCAGTGTGCTCTCCACCGTTCTGCCGTGAGTCGATCGCGTCTCTCAAAAGCGAATCGACCCAGTTCCCGCTTCCGATCGGGACCGTAGACTTGTTCACGACCACCGTGAGATGGCTGTTCATATGCTGCCCGATCGACCGAGCAGCCTGCGACAGAAACTCGAGATTCGGCGCCCCGGAGGGCGTGGGCGGCGTCCCAACGGCTATGAAGACAACCTCGGCTCCCGGAATGGCTTCTTCGTAACACGTTGTGAACGTCAGGTTCGAACGGGCCTCTTCCAGCAACTCCGCCAGGAATGGTTCAAAAATGGGGACACGCCCGTTCCGGAGGGCCTCAATCTTCGATTTATCCGAGTCCAGGCAGTACACATCATGCCCTATAAACGCGAGGCAAACACCGGTCGTGAGACCGACATAACCTGTCCCAATAATCGCTACGCGCATTCGTTTCTACGCACTGACTGTCGTAGGATAACTCACGCTAGAAGCCCGCTGTGATTTCCACGAGGTGCGGGCGCCTGCCGAAATGAACATCTCACGGCTAGACCAACCTCGAAATATACCGGCTAGAGAAGATTCGAAGATCAAGGCTCTCAATGATTTGATTGCCACTTGCCGTGATGCGAGGAGGGCTATGCCAAAGCCGCTAAAGGAGTGCACGATACGGCTCTCAGCAATCGCTTGGTTGATATTTCGAGCGAGCGGAGCCGGTTCGCGATGGAACTCGGCGCCCAAGTCTCGCAGGAGGGTGGCAAGCCGGCAAGCGATGCGCACTACGGAGGAATTCTGCATCGCGGCTGGATCGATCTAGAGACGCGTATCCGTCCGAAAGCCGCGATAGAGATTCTACGCGGGTGCTTGCGGGGCGACGAAACACGCTCAAACACTACGCCCACGTGCTAGATCAAGACCTCAGTCCCGAACAGCGAGCCCTCGTCGAGCACCAACGAAAGGCGGTCGAAACGGACCGCGCGGCCCTCGAACAGCTGATCGGCCACTACGCTGTTAGATAATTGTAGGTTTATGAGTGTTCCCGCCTCACAAATGTGGGCAGTGACGTCCTACGTCCTAAAGCAAAAACTCGCTGGGCGCAAGAAGTATCCGCTCGTCCTGATGCTCGAGCCTCTTTTCCGGTGTAACCTGGCTTGCGCCGGATGCGGCAAGATCCAGTATCCGCCTCACGTTCTGAAGCGCCAACTCACGCCCGAAGAGTGTTTTCGTGCTGTGGACGAATGCGGCGCGCCCAGTGTTGCCATTCCTGGCGGCGAGCCGTTGATGCATCCGCAAATTCAGGAGATCGTCGAAGGCTTAGTCGCACGCAAAAAATATATCTATCTCTGCACTAACGCGCTTCTGCTCGAAGAAAAGCTGCATCTCTTCAAACCCAGCAAATACCTGACTTTTTCCGTGCACGTGGACGGCGAGCGCGAGCACCACGATTTCTCGGTATGTCGCGAGGGCGGCTATGACATCGCCGTGCGCGGAATCAAAGCAGCGTTAGCCCGCGGCTTCCGTGTTACTACAAATACTACCCTTTTCGACGGTGCCGACCCGAACAGCGTTCGCCGCTTCTTCGACGAAATGATGGAACTCGGCGTGGAGGGCATGATGCTCTCTCCCGGTTACTCGTACGACAAGGCGCCTGATCAGCAACATTTTCTCGGCCGCGCCCGGACGCGCCGTTTGTTCAAGGCGATCCTCTCCAACCGTCGTCCGGCCTGGAGATTCAATATGTCACCGCTGTTCCTGGAGTTCCTGATGGGCCACCGCAATTTTGCGTGTACGCCTTGGGGCATGCCGACCTACAACGTCTTTGGCTGGCAGAAACCCTGCTACTTGCTACAGGAAGGCTATGCCGACGCTTTTGCCGAACTGCTGGCGGAAACTGAATGGGCGAAATACGGAACCGAATCAGGCAATCCGAAGTGCGCCAACTGCATGGTTCACAGCGGCTATGAAGCAACTTCCGTCGACTACGGTTTCGGTTCGCTGCGCGGATTTGTCGCCATGGTGAAAGCATCGATCTTCACCCGGTACACGGATCCCGACGCAGCAACTCTGCTAAACGAGCGCGTCGAGCCCGTGCATTCTTACAATCCTCTCGTGCAGATTGAATCAGCGGATGGAACTCAGGCGTGACCGAACCCATTGTCAATCCTGACGCGCTGGAAGTCGCTCCGGGAAGCGTTCATGAACGGCTGCAAGGCTGGGTTCCGGAGCTGGCGAGCGAAGGGGAACTGCACCAGGCTCTCGACAAAGCATTAGATTACCGGGGTGACGTGACGGTCACCTGCAAAGACGGACGCGTGCTCGATGGCTACATCTACGATTGCCGCAGGGGTACTACCCTGGCCGACTCGCTTGTCCGGATGCTGCCTTCGGACGGCAGTTCCCGAATCAACATTCCGTACTCGGAAATCGCCGCGCTGAAGTTCAGCGATCGCGACCCGGCAGCCGGTAAAAGCTGGGAAGCCTGGGTACGGAAATATTGGGAAAAGAAAGCGGCCGGCCAGACGGCCGAGATCAAACCCGAATCCCTCGACTGAGCGATGGACGACCTTCGCTATCCGATCGGCCGTTATCAGGCCCCCGATTCAGTTACGGCAAGCCACCGGACGGAGTGGATCCGTATCCTCGAGGAATTGCCCCAGAACATGCGCCACGCACTGGAGGACTTGACGGACTCGCAGCTCGATACGCCATATCGTCCGGGCGGCTGGACGGTGCGCCAGGTAGTGCACCACGTCCCGGACAGCCACATGAATAGCTACATGCGATTTCGTCTTGCGCTGACTGAATCATCACCGCTGATTAAGGACTACGAGGAGGGTGCATGGGCCGAGTTGCGCGACGCAAAGACCGGTCCTGTGGAATGGTCCCTGCAACTCTTGGCGGGGTTGCACGCACGCTGGACTAACCTTCTGCAATCGCTCAATGACGCGCAATGGGCCAAGACGTTCAAACACCCTGAAGTGGGCGAAAAGAGGCTCGATTGGACGCTCGGGCTATATGCTTGGCACAGCCGTCACCATCTCGCACACATCAACAATCTACGCGAGCGCGAAGGCTGGCGCGGCTTTTAAGCGAAAGCTTGCGCCACGTTACCACTTCGAACGCTAATAGGATCACGAGTCTGAATGTTTTATCCTGCAATGCGAGCGTTGGTGTGCAGGACTGTCTTGAGTGGGATGAAGATTGTATGCGCTGATTACCAATGCCAGATGTGAAAAGGCTTGTGGGAAATTTCCAAGCTGCCGGTTCTCTTTGGGATCGAACTCCTCCGAAAGCAGCCCCACGTCATTGCGGACGCTGAGCAGTCTTTCAAACAGTTCCTTTGCCTCATCCATCCGGTTCTGCAGTACATAGTTGTCGACCAGCCAAAAGCTGCAGGCAAGAAAAGCACCTTCGTCGCCGGGAACTCCGTCCACATCCGTGCGCGTGTCGTAACGGGCGACGAATCCATCTCTTAAGAGATGTTTTTCTATGGCCGCCACAGTCCCGACCATACGAGGATCGTCGGGCGGTAGGAAACCAACGGTGGGTAGCATCAGCAAGCTCGCGTCGAGCTGCTTGCTGCCGAAATACTGGACGAACGAGTTGAGTTCACGGCTAAATCCGAAGCGGCAGACTTCGTCGTGGATCTCGGAACGCAAACGGATCCAACGGTCGAGCGGACCTTTTTCTCCAAATTCCTGAATCGTGCGCACAGCCCGGTCAACGCCTACCCATGCCATTACCTTTGAGTGAACGAAATGACGGCGCGGCCCGCGTATTTCCCAGATCCCATCGTCCGGCTGCGACCAAAGCTCTTCGAGCCGTTTGACCATAGCCTTCTGCAAACTCCAGCTCGCCTCCATCTCAGGCAATCCTTTTCTTCTCGCCTGATACAGCGCATCCAGCACTTCTCCGTAAACATCCAGTTGCAATTGTTCGGAGGCGGCGTTGCCGATGCGTACCGGCTGTGATCCCTCATACCCGTGCAGGTCGTGCAGTTCAAACTCAGTCAAACGGCGTTCACCGGCGACGCCGTACATGATTTGCATTTGGTCCTGATTGCCGGCGATGGCGCGAAGCAGCCAATCTCTCCAGGCTTTCGCTTCATCGAGAAAACCCGATTGCATTAGCGCATAAAGAGTGAACGTCGAATCGCGCAGCCAGCAGTAGCGATAATCCCAATTGCGTTGCCCGCCGATGTCTTCGGGCAATGAAGTAGTTGCGGCAGCGACGATGCCGCCTGTCCGGTAGTGCGTGAGGGCTTTGAGCGTGATGATAGAACGGACGATCGCTTCGGCGTACGGTCCTTGCGCTTTGTGCTTGTTCGACCACTTCTCCCAGGCGTGAGTGACGTTTTGGATTGCGGTGTTTGCGTCGGGTTGGGCGTTCAGCGCACTATACGAGGCTGACCAAGTCAACAGGAAGGGTATCTCATCGCCGGCTGAAACATCGAACTCCGAAACGGTCCGGTATTCTTCACCGCGAAGAGGAACAGGGGTTTTGAAGAGGATGCGATCCGGTCCCGCTGTTGCTTGCAATCGTCCGTCGGGCAGGCGTGTAACCCAAGGGACAACGGTGCCGTAATCGAAGCGAATCGCAAGCTCCATCATGATGCGAACGCGGCCTTCGATGCCGTGTACCATGCGGATCACGTCCTGCACATCGCCACGGTGATCCATGCAGTCGGTGACAACGACTTTGCCTTCGTCGGTCGTGAACTCTGTTTCGAGAACAAGCGTTCCCGGCCGGTAACGCCGTGTGGCCCGGCAATTCTGTGATTTAGGGCAAATGATCCAATAACCGTTCTCATCCGACCCCAGCAATTTGGTAAAGCACGATGCCGAATCG
>JAFAUR010000071.1 GCA_019243205.1 Acidobacteriaceae bacterium
GAGCCTGGACGCAGCCGCTGAAACGATGCGCCGGATGAATCTGCACTTATGCATTGTGGTGAGCGATGGCTACCACATTTTTCGGGTCAAACGGCTGCTCGAATCTCGGGGGATAAGAGTGTACGGGTCTCCGCGTCCCTCGACAGCATACGTGAACCCGGGCCAGCTCCGATGGCTTTACCTTCGCCAGGCGCTCGGGTACGCCCTTTGGCGGATCGGCATCAATATCTAAACGCGACGTTTCCTAATAGGATCACGAATCTTGGATCCTGTAGGGCGATTCGCCTGACCGCCTAGCCACAACGATCGGCAGCGCTTTTCCGGTAGGCCCGTTATAGGTCAAAGTGAGGACAACAGCCGATCGGGACATAGCTTTACACATTGCGACTACAGCGGATCTTTTTGACCATATGACGAGTCCTGTGCGAATGACGAAGGGCCTGGGCAGGCAGGTACGTCGTACATCCCTACGGCGGGGCGGAGCGGACCGAATACAACTAGCTAATTCCGCAGTTTCGCGTATTCCGATTTCGCCTGCTTAAGAACCGGGACGTCGGGGTCGGCATCCCTCCAAATTGTCAAGAAATCGTGGTACGCGTCCTTGGCCGTCTCTGTGTTGCCCGATGCGGCGAACGCTCTTGCAAGCTGCAAATGCGCCAATGCACCGACAGGATCGGCCATGACAATGCCCGGATGATCGATGATTTTATGAAACTCTTGAGCGGCTTTCTTCCCTTCATGCAGAGCTAAGTAGGCCTCGCCGCGCAGGTACGCCGGATAAAGGCCTCCGAAAAATCCAAAGAAAGTAATGCCGGAGATGCTCAGCTCATGAGGCTCGGCGGCGCGCAGGTCGTTGATGGCTGCGGAGGGGGAACCGTTGTTGAGCGCGACGACTGTGCGCAACACGGGCACGTAAGTGAACCGCGCAGACGTATCCTCGGGAAGCAGCTTTTCAAAAGAATCGGCGACTGCCGCGGCCTGTACTGAATCGCCTGAGAGCGCCAGCGCGAGAGCAGATGCGTACTGCACGTCGCGGCCGGTTGATAACTGCTGTGCTGCGATCGCGTGCCGCCTCGCGATCTCAGTATTCCCGAAAAGCGCTTGCCACAGAGCAACCGCGGCTTCGTAGGTAGCGGCACGTTCATGTTGCCCTACTTGTTGAGCGACATCCACCGCTCGGCGCGACATACTCTCGGCCAGCTCCAGGCGGCCGGAACGGGCAAAAACAAGGGCTTGCAAGTGAGCCATCCAGTCTTCCGCTCCGGATATCCCTTCGGCCTGAGTCACACGGCGCTTCATCTCCGCCGTATCGCCTCGCAGAAAGGCGGCATTGTAAGCAATCGAAAAAAGCTCGGGAACCCGCAATTTGCGGTTAAATGCTTGCTCAATCGTGCTCTCAGCTTCTTGAAACCGATTCGTGTAAAGGTAGCTTGCCGCAAGATTCACGTATGCATAGGCATTGTCCGGATCCAGCTGCATGCCTCGCCTCGCGTCTTGGATGGATTTCTCGAAATCCCCCGCGCCTTGCAAGACAAACCCAGCACAGAGATCGTGGGCAACCGCCTCGCGCGGATAGGCCTGCGCCCATAGATCGCAAGTTTGCTGCGCCCGTTGCAAGTTCCGTGTTACGTTACGGTCGTAAATCACTTCGATGGAATATCGTTCGTGCTCACTGGCACGCGCACGCAGTTGATAGCCCCTAGTCGTACTTTCAGCTGAGAGACCCAATTCCCCCATATCGGCGTACACTACGCCGAGGGCCGCGCGCGCCATCGCAAATTGTGGATCGATCTCGATCGCGCGTCTGAATAGCGGCGCGGCGGCTGCCGAACCGGCTGATCCATTCACGTTTTGCGCTTCGGTATACGCTTTTAGCGCATCCAGTGACGGCGTGGTCGCCTCTGCGAGCGGCGTGTCCAGTTTTCTGATGGATGCAAGCGATTCTCCGGCCCGCGATCTGAACTTGCGCGCAATTTTGGTGAGCGCATCCAGCACCTCTTCCTTTCGCACGATTTCTGCCTGCTCGTCGTCCATGGACGCTCCCGTGCGGCAGTTTCGGGCATGCAGTCCCACAACGTAGTGCGTTCCGATATTGCTGATGAAACCCTCCAGGACCGCGGCTGCTCGGACACGCTCGCAAATCTCGGTTGCCACTTCCGGAGTGAGCCGCGCATCTGCGGGTTTGGCCATCATCTCGAGCGCGAGCCGGATGCGGTCCTCGGGAACGATGCTCAGAAACGGTGATTGTTGGAGCTGAATGGCCAGGCCTTGCCAAAGAGTGCCGTCGAATACCGGTCACCGGTTCTG
>JAFAUR010000261.1 GCA_019243205.1 Acidobacteriaceae bacterium
ATCGATCAGATGGGGTGAACGATATCGAATGGCGACCGCAACTTTTCGCATCTGGCGAGGCCAAAACGGACAAGGGGCATTCCAGGACTACACAGCTGAAATTTCAGCCGGCATGGTGGTCCTTGACGCCGTTCATAGGATTCAAGCCGATCAGGCCAACGATTTAGCCGTTCGCTGGAACTGCAAAGCGGGTAAGTGCGGGTCGTGTTCCGCTGAGATCAATGGCAATCCGAAGCTGATGTGCATGACCCGCCTCGATAGTTTGCCGCTTGACCAGCCTGTCACCATCGAACCGATGAAAACGTTTCCGTCGATCAAAGATTTAGTCACAGACGTCTCCTGGAACTTCCGCGTGAAGAAAGGCATCCGCTCATTCAGCCCGAAACTGCCCAACTCCGCGAATGGCGGCTGGCGCATGGCGCAGCGCGATGTCGACCGGGTGCAGGAATTTCGTAAATGCATCGAATGCTTCTTATGCCAGGATGTCTGCCATGTCCTCCGCGAGCACAAACTGCACGATCAGTTCATTGGGCCGAGACTGCTGACGTACATCGCAGGCTTGGAAATGCATCCCCTCGACAATCAGAAGCGCACGGAAGACCTGCGACGTGACTACGGCATCGGATTCTGTAACATCACGAAATGTTGTACGAAAGTTTGTCCCGAGCAGATCGCCATCACGGACAATGCCATCATTCCACTCAAAGAGCGCGTGGTCGATGATTGCTTTGATCCGTTGAGAAAGCTGTTCAAAATATTAACTCCTAAATCCGTGCGAGGAGGTCAGCATGGAATTTGAACTGAAACCCCTCTCTCCGCTGGCGATTCCCGAAGCCTTGGAAAAGGCCCACCGGTATCGTCTGCTCAATGAGCCCTCTCAGGCGGAAAGCATCTGCCTCGACATTCTCCACATTGATCCTAAGAATCAGCCCGCTCTTATTACCTTGCTGCTGGCGATCACTGATCAGTTCGGCTCTGAAGCCACTCCCGCTCGCGCCCGCGAAGTCCTGGAACGCTTGAAAGGCGATTACGAACGGGCTTACTACGCCGGCATGATTTTCGAGCGATCCGCGCGCGTGAGCATGCGACTCGGGGTGCCCGGCGCATCCTTTCGAGCTCACGATGATTTCGTCAAGGCCATGCAATGGTACGAGAAGGCTCAAGATGTTCGTCCGGAAGGCAACGACGATTCCATATTGCGCTGGAACACTTGTGCCCGGACCTTAATGCGTCATCCTGAACTGAAGCCGCAGGTCCTCGAACGAATGGAACCCGTCCTCGACGATTAACCCGTGAATTCGTAGCCAGGGCACGAAGCTTATGTTTAGACGTTCGTTCGCTTGCATACTGGTCGCGATAGCTCTAGGTTCAGGTTCTCTACGTCCGCAAAACGCGGCCAGTAACAAGCAGGCTGATGACAAGCAGCCTCAGGCCGTTCTTGAGGACGAAGTACCGGACGACGAGTTAGCACCGCCTGCGGTTGCATTCGATACCCAGTCACTTCCACCCTTGATTCGCGCCTTATATCAGGCAACGCGGGAAACGAAAGAACCGGCGATTCTCGATCAGCTCAGCGAAGCGAAACACCTTCTCGAAAGCGGTGCAGACCTCAAAGCGACGGATCAACAGCAGCGAACCGCTCTTCACTGGGCTGTTTTCGGCTCTAGCTATAGCACCAAGCCCAAGGTTCTGGTGTCCTATGAAGAAATCGCTAATGAGTTGATCACCAAGGGTGTCGACATTAATCACCAGGACGTGTATCAGGATACGGCCTTCGATTACCTGCTTTACTCTCCCAATTTCGAAATGCAGACACTCCTGCTCGAAAACGGAGCGACCAGCGGCTTCCTCGCGGCCTCGTCTGCTTATGTAAGGGATGCCATCGCGGACCAGTCGAAATCAGCGGCCAAACACAATGACAGCAGCTTCGCCGATCTGGTGCCGGGGCAAACCATCGATGTCCGCCTCACGGTTCCGGTCTACAGTGATCGTTCGCGGACGGGAGATCCCATTGAGGCGGTCGTGAATTACCCTCTCTGCAAGAGCGGCGAACTCGTCGCATGCCCGAAAGGTGAGCTGCTGCTCCCGCCAGGAACGAAGATCAACGGAACAATTCTGTTCGCGCAAAAAGCTCCCGATAAATATTCACGTCCGAGGCTGGTGCTCGACTTCTCTAATGTCGTTCACAACGATGGCCTCCGATCTCCGCTCTACGCGCGAGTGCTGAGCGTCGACAATGCGCGCGAGACCGTTCGCAACAACGAGATCCTGGGCATTGTCCAGCCTCATGCCTCGACCAAAATGACCATCGCCATGACGGCGGTGGGCGCGGCAACTCCCGTTGCAGGTTACACCATCAAAGCCATGCAGGCCGTCTATGGTCTTTCCATTCGCCGCGAGATCTTCTACCCCGAAGGAACCGACCTGCAGATACAAGTCGTCCGGCCGTCGCACTTGAAACAGAAGCAGGCCTGGCCGGGCTATCGGCGTCTCACCGTCGATCCGGAACTAACGGACATTGTGGCGAAAGCCCCCATGCGCACCCAAACCGCCGGTGGCAAGTCCTCGGATGTCACAAACCTGATGTTCATCGGCTCGCGGCAGCAACTTGTCAGCGCTTTTGAAGAGGCTAACTGGTTTACTGCGGACGAACTCAGCATCAAATCGGCCGCGAAAACCATCCAGGCCACCATCCGCCAGGCGAACTACTCCAGCGCGCCTGTTTCCGGCCTCCGCATCAACAACCAAGCGCCTGACCTGGTCTTCCAGAAGGCTCTGAACACCTTTGCGCAAAGGCATCATCTCCGGATCTGGAATCTCGAGGAGACGTACGCTGGCCGTGAGGTATGGCTGGCCGCCGCCACGCACGATATTGCGATCTCGAGTGCGCGCGCCAAGACCGCATGGTCTCATCGCATCGATCCGCACATCGACCGCGAGCGCGATTGGGTTGCGACGGATCTACTTTTTGTCGGTACGGCAGCATCCTACGCCGACATCAATCGCCCACATGCTCCGCGTCAAACGCAAAATGCGACGGGAGATCAAATCCTGTCCGACGGAAAAATAACGGTGCTCGCGTTGAAATGAATCGGCCTGCGGCAGCATGACGGGTTGCAATACAATTTAGGACCATGCCACAAGATCAAGAAATCGCGCCCTCGCCTGCCCGCGGCCGAAGGCCGTCCGCGCTTGAGCGGGGTATTCTCGCCTTGTTTTCCGATCTGCCGGAGCGAAAAGCGATACAAATTCTTGCTCCGGCAAGCGGCAAGAAACCCGAGCTTCTCATCGAGATCAACGCAACCCGCCAGATGTTTGCCGCAAGCACCATGAAGGCGATCATCTTGTGCGAACGATTGCGGCAACTGGATTCGCCGAGTGTAGAGAAGCAGATCAAAGACCATCAGCTCCCGCTCGATCAGAGCGTATGGTCTCCCGGAAGCGACATTTTCAACCCGCCTGACTTATCCGGCGAGGTCAGTGAGCGCACCGCTATGGAGGCAATGATCATCCACAGCGATAACACCGCCACCGATATGGTCCTGAAACAGGCAGGCCCGGACGCCGTGCGCAGCTTCATGTCATCCATCGGCCTGAAAAAGAGTATGATCCCCAATAGCACACGAAGTTTCGGCGCGTACTTGGCGGGAGCTCCGAACTACAAAACGATTACCTGGGAACAGCTCATCTCCATGCCGTCGGGGCCCCTTGCTCGACCGTTGCTCAACGAGGTCGAAACTCTGGCATCCTCGCCGCGTGATCTCGTTTCGTTTTTCTCGCGTGCTCTGCAGGGCGATTTCTTCTCGCATCGCGATACCCTCTTCCAGTTCAGGAGGATCCTGTCGCTGGGCGACATCAACTATCTCGTCCAGTTTCCGGTAGGCATGAGCGTGTTCGGAAAGGCTGGATATGCCGATATTCCTGGCTCACATGCGCGCTCCATCGCTGGCGGCGTCTATTTCCCCGATCGTTGGGTCTACTTCTCGATGGTGTTGAACTGGGATGCCGAAGAGGCCGAAGACCAGGACACCGTGAATGCGTTTTACGACGCAATCCGCAAATCCATGGTCCTGCTGCAGCACCGACTCGGGTCCCGAAAAAGTAGCTGATCACATCCTATGCCTTCCCCGAAAGCCCTGGGCTCCATCCTTGTCTTAATCGCACTGACATCTTCTGTGGGACGCGGCGCGCAGACGCAATCTCTTAACCCGAGCCTCGATCCATACCTGAAAGGATTCGGGTTACCCGCGCTTGCGGCTGCGGTTTTCAGGAACGGCGACATCATCGCCTGTGGCGCGGTAGGGACGCGTCGCGCCGGACAGCAGATTCCGGTGACCATCAATGATCGCTTTCACCTCGGATCGGATGACAAGGCGTTCACCGCCTTGCTTGCAGGGCAGTTCGTTGAAGCCGGAAAGCTGAGCTGGAACTCGACACTTGCCGACGTCTATCCCGAATTGAAGGCCAAGTTCAACAGCGAGTTCGCGAAAATCACCCTGCAGCAATTGCTCTCGCATTCGAGTGGATTGTCTGACAAGTCGCTCCTCGATCTCGCCTATCGCTCATATCAGCAGGAAGGCAACCTGAACGATGTGCGCTATTGGATCGTGCAGGAAACAGGAGCAAAGCCACTGGATCATCCGCGAGGCAGCAGGTTCGATTATTCGAATCTCGGTTACACGATCGCGGGCGCCATGCTCGAGCGCGTCGGCAATAAAAGTTGGGAAGAACTCATCGAGGAGCGGATCATCAAACCCATGGCGCTGGCGACCGCTGGGTGTGGCCCCCAGTCGAGCCTTGGAAAAGTCGATGCGCCTCTCGGTCACCTGCTCATTGACGGTAAATTGAAGGCGATGCTGGCGGGCCCGAATGGCGATAATCCTCTTATCATGGGGCCGGCAGGTACGCTGCACATATCCGTCCTCGATTTTGCGAAATGGGTCGCGTGGAATGCAGGCGAAGGCAAGCGCGGTCCCGCGCTCGTCTCGGCGTAACGTTGAAGAAACTGCACACGGTCGTCATCTCAGCCGGAGTTCGCGAAGGAGCGGAACCAGGCACGCCAAAGACCGGCGGTTACGCGTTCGGCTGGGGGCAGGTCAAAGAAAGCTGGGCGTCCGCGCCCGTCATCACTCACACCGGCTCAAACACCATGAATCTCGCGACGGCGAGGTTCTGGCCCTCGAGTGACTTCGGCTTCGTAATGATGACGAACGTGGGTGGGCACTCTGCCGATGCGGCCTTCCGAAAGCTCGCCCCCGAACTTTACAGAAAATTCTTTCAGTAGAAAACGACGCGGCCCTAACGTAAAATCGCTGAGTTGCTTCGCTCAGTCAGAGTTGAAAGCGGGAGAATAGATCATGCATTACCGGGCGTCCTTGCTACTGCGGACGTGTTTGTTTCTCATCGCAGCTTGCCTTACGTCCTTCGCGCAAACTGTATCGCCCGGGCAGGAACAGTCGGATCCCCCTGCTGACTCCTCGTACAGCATCAAAGTCAATACCACGTTCGTTCTCGTCCCTGTAACGGTCACCGATCACCAGAACCGTTTTGTGCTGGGACTCGACCGGCAGAACTTTGAACTGGCTGAAGACGGAACTGAGCAGATCATTAAGGAGGTCTCAGGCGAAGACTCTCCTCTGTCCGTCGGGTTGCTCGTCGATACCAGCGGCAGCATGGGGATGAAACTCGAAATCTCGAGGCGAGCCGTCCAGGAGTTTCTGAAAACTATGAACTCCTCCGACGAGGCGTTTTTGATCGAGTTCAGTGATCAGGCCAAACTCGTCAGCGGTTTCAGCAGCAACATGGAAACCGTCCAGAAGCGGCTTTCCTCCCTCCGTTCGGGAGGGCTCACGGCTCTGCTCGATGCGGTTCACATGGGCTTGCGGGAGATGAAACAAGCGAAAAATCCTCGCAAGGCTCTGCTGATCATTTCCGATGGAGGCGATAACAACAGCCGCTATTCGATGACCGAGATCAGGGAGCTGGTACGAGAAGCGGACATTCAAGTCTATTCCATGGGGGTATTTGAATCATCGATGATGGGACTGTCCGTGGCCGAGCTATCCGGGCCTCACCTCCTGGCGCGGATATCGGAGTCGACTGGAGGGCGGGTCTTTTCGGCGGGCCAGGATAGCGATCTTCCGTCCATTGCACGCCGCATTGGAATCGAATTACGCAACCAATACGTTCTCGCCTATTACCCGTCGAATCACGACCGGGACGGGAAATATCGAAAAATTGAGGTGACGCTCAAACCGCCTGACGGGCTACCGCCCATCCAGGCTCGCTGGCGGTCAGGTTATTACGCGCCGAATCAATAGTCGTTTACCGGTGCCCGGCCGCGTGAACACCGACCCCGATCCCGGGATGCACACCGGACGGCCCCACCGTTCGAGGAACGTAGGTCCTCGGAACGTAGGTCTGAACCGGTGACCGTGGCACATACGAGTGAGTAATCCCTGCCGGGTTCGTCGGCCAGGCGCTTCGGCGGTACTGCAGGATGCTATTCGCGGCAGCCGCCTGAATCTGTCGCAGCCGCTCACGCAAGTATTGCGATTGAGCGACGGCCGAGGGCACTACACGCCGGTACATGTAAGGCAGGGCGGAAGCCGGAACGGCGCTATACGGGTACAGCCCATAAAGCCCGTAAGGGCTGTATGAATACAGTGGCGAGTTGTAGCCATACAAAGGAGAGTTGTAGCTATACATCGGCGCGTTGTAACCCAGGGACGGATACGCGCCCGGAGCGGGTATCGACAACGGTGGATTCACTCCCGGATAACTGTATCCCGGGGCACTGCCCCCCAGACTTGGGAGCGGACCACCAAACGCGTTCAGGTCGAGGTCATCGTCATCGTCATCGCTGTCCGCGGTGGACCCGTCGGCGTTCGAACCCTCCTCTTTTGTCTGCTTCGCCAGGCGATTGTCAGCCAGAATTGTCTCCGTTCGGTTGTGAGCCCACCGGTAGAACTCGTCTTCCGTGCCGTCTTCATACTTGGGAGTGTCCAAGGCAGCATCCAGGAAGTAAAGATGTGAGGAATCGATTTCCGTCTTCTTGCCGTCCGCGGCAATCTCGGCTTGTCCGCTGTAGACTCGAAGCGTTGCCGGTTCTGCATCGATCCGGTACACGCCCGGCTGCGGGAAGCGGATCTCACTCGAACCGTATTTCAATACCGCTCCCTTCTCGCTGCTGGCGTCCGAAGAGTCTACGATCACTGAACCTTTGAGAAATTCCACTTTGGTGTCTGCGAGCGTATTCGATAACATACGCATCGAACTGTTGTAATCCAGGCGCAGCACTGTGCCCGGTGTTAACAGGACCTCTGCCCGGCCCTTTTCGGTCTTCAGGACGGAATTATTCGCCAGAGCGGGAAATTTGCCGAACTTTTGTTCCAGTTTGTTCCCGTCAACAAACACCGCTCCTTCAGAAAAATGAATCACCCCGGAATTCACGGAGATGACCGTCTGCGCGGCCGCGCCGGCTCCAAACAGGCAAACGGAAGCCAGTGCGCAAATGAATCGCATAAAAGAGCCCTTTCCCGCAGAATGGACCTGATTAGCACGCTTGTCAACAGGTAAGTTGTGCGGTTCGCTGTGATTCCATATGATGCAGGCCTATGCTCGTCCGCTCATTCTTAGCCGTCCTGTTGATGGTGTCTGCCCATGCACAAACTCTGGACTCTCTTCCGTCTTTTTTTGCGCCAATGAAAGGGCTTGCAATCGAGGCTCCCTGCCAACCAGGCAAACCGTGGACCGTTGCGGGTGAACACGGAGCCCTCTTCGGCCGCCAGAACGGCAAGTTCGAGGCCTGGGAATGGCCGGTGAAGCTGCTCAGCAACTTCAGCATTCGCGCGGAACTGGCCGACTATCACGTACCCATTGACGTGAACGCGCTGGCAGCACAAATCCGCGTCGCGCCTGCCGAGACGATACTCACCTACTCACACGCTGCATTTACAGTACGCCAGCACATGTTTGCGCCAAGAGGACCGGAAGCCGTCCCGTTTGGCGCGGCCGTCGTGTTCGAAATCGAATCGGCCAGGCCGCTCGAACTGACGTTTTCATTTACTCCGGAAATGCTCCGCATGTGGCCGGCTCCGAACTCCGGCCGCCCCAGCGGAGAATGGGTGACCCAAGGCGCTACCGGATACTACATCCTTCATACCGACACAGCAGACTTCTCCGGCGTCGTGGCCATGCGCCGCACTCGACCCGGCATTCTCGTTCCCTACCAGGAGCACCCTCAAACCTATCCACTTGAACTGAAACTATCGTTTGATCCGAAGCGTGACAAAGGGCAGGTTTTCCCGCTTTTCATCGGAGTGCAAGGTGCTCAGGCCGCAGGCGAACGAATTGGGGCCATGGCATCTGCGCTCCGCGAACTCTACGGGAAGACTCAGAAGTATTACGAAGAGTTTTTGGCATCACGGTTGTCGGCGGAGACTCCCGATAAGCGTATCGACGAAGGGCTTGCGTGGGCCGAGGTGGCCATCGATCAGGCTCAGGTTAAATACCACGATGAGATCGGATTGGTGGCCGGCTATTACGAATCGGCGGATTCGGCGCGGCCCGGTTATGCGTGGTTCTTCGGACGAGACACCATGTGGACCACCTACGCGATTAACAGTTACGGCGATTTTGCTTTGACGCGCAGGGCTCTCGATTTCCTCATTCGTCGCCAACGCGAAGACGGCAAAATTATGCACGAGTTTTCCCAATCCGCCGATGCCGTTGACTGGAAAGCGACCCCTTACTTCTATGCCGCCGCCGACTCGGCTCCTTTGCTCGTAATGAGCATGAGCGACTACGTCAGAACCAGCGGCGACCTGAACTACTTGCGCGCAAATTGGGAAGCCGTCCGTAAAGCGTACCAGTTCACGCGCGCCCACGAAGGAGACGACGGCATCTACAACAACTCGCAAGGAACCGGTTGGGTGGAATCGTGGCCGCAGGCAATGCCAAAAGAGGAAAGCTATCTCGCGGCCCTCGATCAGCAATCGTCCGCAGCGATGGCCGAACTGGCCCGGCTCATGAACGACGCTGCCCTGGCCGGCGAAGCGAAACGGAAGGCATCCGCCATTGCGAGCAAAGTTGAAGACGAGTTTTACGACCGCTCCCGTCAGTTCTACGCGTTTAGTCGAAACGGGGCGAGCTTGGACGAAACAGCGAGCATCTATCCGTCGGTCGCCTGGTGGGACGGAAGCTTCGGTCTAAAGAACGCGCGCCCCATGCTCACGCGTTGGGCGTCTTCCGAATTTTCGGCCGATTGGGGAACGCGCGACATCAGCAATCAGACGCCCTTCTACGATCCCATCAGCTATCATCAGGGATCCATCTGGCCGCTGTTTACCGGCTGGGTGTCCCTCGCCGAATATCGCACGGGACGCGATTTGTCAGCGTACGCCCATATGATGCAGAATCTGAACCTCACTTGGGCGCAGGATTTAGGATCCGTGACCGAATTGCTATCCGGCGACTTCTTCCAACCACTCGGCCGCAGCAGTTCGCATCAATTGTGGTCTTCGGCCATGGTGATTTCGCCGCTTGTCCGAGGACTTTTCGGGTTGAGCTGGAATGCGCCTGGGAACACGCTGCGCGTCGTGCCGAATCTGCCGGCGGACTGGAATGAGGCACACCTGCGAAATGTTCCTTTTCGCGAATCGAAGCTGGATCTCGATTTCAAACGCTCGAACGGACGACTGACAGTCACGGCGACCATGAAGGGTAACGCCAAACTGTGCCTGTCCGGGCCAAGCGATACGAATGGAACTTGCCAATCTCCGCGCACGGTTCTCGAGATTCCCTTGCCTGCCGTTGAGCTCGCGATTCCCGCCGCTTTGCCCGCACCCGGCGATATGACACGGCAGTTAAAGGCTCTGGACCAGAAGTTTGATCCCAGGCAGGCGACGTTTGAATTTGAAGCCTGGGGTGGCTCGGAATACAATCTGCCCTTACGTCTGAACCGCACGGGAATAACTGTAGAAGGCGCGCGGATTATAGCCGGCAAGCTTGCGCTTACATTTCCCGCTGACAGCGGCTATGTGAGGAAGACCGTTACGTTCCGGTGGTAGCAACTCGTCATCGGGAGAATCGCACTGGCGTAACGCGAATGTGATGTTGTCCATGGCGAACGCTACTGCTTGCGTCGATTCAAACAGCAGCGCCACTCTATCAAAAGGAATCGTGCTTTCGATTCCAGGGAATCCTCCGGGGAAGCGGGGGCTCTTGAACGCCAGTGTAGAAAAGAGTTTCCATAAGTGTGAAGTGAGAATCGCGTAACCATATCCGAAAAGAGTTTCCGTCCCTCGCAACGCGAGCGTTAGCGTTCCTGCGTTGTCCCGTACGGAAAGGGTATTCGGAGGCGCGATATTGTTTGTGTTCCCTAGTACGCCATCAACCCCGTTTTCCACTGCAGATCTTTGGATACGCTGGTGGCTGTCGAAGCGCTCAGTCGCACAGACTACAACGACTGCATCTAAGTGACGTCAGGAATAAGCATCGATGCGCACCTCCGACTTTGACCAGATTGTGGAAAGAGCGTTACGCAACATTCCTGCGCGATTCCGAAGCCGCATGAATAACGTTGCAGTAATCGTCGAGGATGAACCTGCGCCAACGCTGCTCAAGGCAAGAGGAATCTCCCCAGGCGGCACGCTTCTAGGACTGTACGAAGGTCGGCCACTGGCGCACCGCAGTGTTTTTGAATCCTTCCCTTTGCCGGACCGAATCACTGTATTCCAAGGTCCCCACGAGCGCCTCGCTCCCAATCGCGAAGATCTCGAGCGTTTGGTTGAGCAGACACTCTGGCACGAGATCGCACACCACTTTGGCATAAACGAGCGGGAGGTTAGGGCCGCGGAACGCTTGAGACGAATGCGGCAGCTGTGGCCGCATACTTCGCATTCGTGACGTGTAAAAGTCTGCACTTACCCCGACCGGCGCCTCCGGGAAAATGTCAGGGTCTCTCGACAAATTCGCTGCACACCCGGCGAGCCCCGTTCGTGATTTCACTTCCAGATCGCCGGCCAACTGCTCAGAATGAGCTCACATTGGCGGAATGCGCGTGAAGCGGCCAAGTGAAAGCCAAGCGGTGTTGATTCCTTCGAACCCCGGGCTTATTGACACCGGTTTTCGGAGGGAACAGTGTTCCCTCCGTGTTCGATCTGCTATGGATGCTACAAACCGGGATGTAAGTTGGCAAAGGCTCGACGCAACCGTTCGCGGGCAATGTCAGACAGCACCGGTCGTGGAAACGCGATCTGTGTAGTCACATTTTCATCAGATTCGCCGGCTTCATCGGTAGGGATCGCCAAGAAGCCGTGCACCTCACCCGCGCTCGTGGCCCCGAAACCGACGATCTCTCCGCGATTATTGATGGATTCAGCCAGAAGAAGATAGAGACCGGCATTGTCTCTGACTAGCGTATTTAGGTCTGTCATGGCTTTCTGCTGCCAGAGATAGGCGCGTGGATTGAAATCAGCGTCCAGCGAGGCGCCTACGACAAGTCCCCGGTCATTGATGCCGAGTGCGAGACTCGCGTAATCGCCTGACAGCGTTCCTAAATCGAGAACCTTAGTTTTGCTCGGCCAGAAAGTCGCGTGGAAAGTGGTGTTGTTCGTCAACTCTGAGTGGCCCACCGCCTCGCCGAGATTGTTCAGGCTGCAAGCGTGGTTTCCGGCAATGCCTCCTGCTCCGCCCAGACCAGGCAATTGGTATGGCTGGCCGTCGGAATCCCAGAACATAGCGTCGATTTCCTCGAGGTAGAGCCCGGTATTGAGATTAAATGGGGAGCACGAGCCGGATGCGCCCACGGCTTGCCCCTGCTGATTGATGTAGGCGGCAACGCCATACAATTCACCCGGCGTGGCGAGAGCGTGAGCCGTGCCGTCCTTCCAAATGACCGGCCGGAAGCGACGTACGGAGCAATTTGCATCCTGCGCGGAGGTTTCCGCAAGTCCGGCGACCTCGTTCCGGTCATTAATCATGTACGCGTAGCCATTCGGTCCGCCGAGAGTTGGTAATGCGTGCATGACGCCATAGCGCCAGAAGAACGGCACGCAGGTTGTGTTCGACATGGGGAAACCGAAAGCATTGAAGCCGCAGAAGTCCTCCGAATTCGGGTCGGTGGTTTGCGCACCTCCGACGCCATGCGCACTCTCATTTACGCCCAAGCCGAAGCTGTTCAGCCCGCCCAGACCTGGTGTGCCCAAGTCGAGCTTGGCGGTGCCTAGCCAGATAGTGGCATGCTCTGTTCCGTCCTGGTCGGCTGCCGAACCGATGCTGAGTCCGTTGTGGCTGATCATGAATGGCTGGCCGGGCGGCGGTCCGACGGGTCCCAGATCGAGGATGTCGTAGCGAAGATTGTGGGAGCCGTCAGGCGAGGCGGACTCGGGTTGTTGGGCCGTGACGTTGGCGGATAAGGCAATTACGGAGAAAACGCTTGGCAGAAGGCCAGCGGGCAGCGAATATTTCATAAAGGTCCTTTCTGGTAGCAGATTCGTTGAGCATCGAAGTGTGCTTTGCCTGCTAAAGGCGCAAATGAGCGCTGGAAACTATCAACCCAGCAAGAATTTGTGGTTCTGTGTCTTGGACTATAATCGGCGCTGGGGATATGGGCGGGGAAGGGCCTGGGAAGACCGCTGCGTCTGCTTCCGAGAGCGTGACGGAACTTCTTTGTGCATGGCGCGAGGGCGATGGGAGCGCTCTTGAAAAGCTGATCCCGATCGTGTACAAGGACCTTCGGCGTGTAGCACGCCGTCACTTACTCGGAGAGCGCGCCGGGAACAGCTTACAACCAACCGCACTTGTTCACGAGGCCTACATGCGCCTGGTGGACTACCGCCACCTCGAATGGCAGGATCGGGCCCACTTCTTCGCCGTCTCGGCCCAGCTGTTAAGGCGCATCCTGGTGGACCACGCGCGGCGGCGCAACCTCAAACGCGGAGCAGGTGTGCGGCATGTCCCCCTCGAAGTAACCTCGCTGATTGGCTCTGAGCGTTCGAAGGACCTGGTGGCGCTCGATGAAGCGTTGAACGAGCTAGCGCGCATGGACGCGCGTAAGGCAAAAGTGGTGGAGTTGCGCTTTTTCGGTGGCCTGAGCGTGGATGAAATAGCGGCGGCATTGGGGATTTCAGGCCCTACCGTCATGCGCGATTGGACCAGCGCGAAAGCCTGGCTCTATCGCGAGCTTTCGGGCGGGTGAACTTTGGACGCTCAGCGATGGAAGCAAGTAGATGACTTGCTGCAACGCGCGTTGCGCCTGCCGGCGGCGGAACGCCACCCGTTCCTCGCACAATCATGCGAGGAGGATGAAGAGCTCGAGAGAGAGGTTTCTTCCTTGCTGGCGTCGCACCAGGCGGCGGGCAGCTTTCTGGAAAAACCTGCGCTCGACAATACGGAGACAGTTCTTGCTGTTGCTGCCGATGAAGATGAGTTGATCGGAAGCACGGTCGCGCACCATCGCATTCTGGAAAAGTTAGGTGGCGGCGGCATGGGCGTGGTCTACAAAGCCGAAGATACGCGCTTGCACCGCCAGGTGGCGTTGAAGTTTCTTCCTGATGAATTGAGCCAGAATCCTGCAGCCCTCGCCCGGTTCCGGCGTGAGGCGCAAGCAGCCTCCGCGCTCAACCATCCCAACATCTGCATTATTCACGACGTTGGTGAGCAGGGCAACCGTGCGTTCATCGTGATGGAGTATCTCCAAGGCCGCACCCTCAAACACCTGATCGCCAAGCGCCCCGTGCCGCTTCAACTGCTCATCAACCTCGCTATTCAGATTTGCGATGCGCTCGAAGCGGCACACACGCACGGGATTGTCCATCGCGACATTAAGCCCGCCAACATCTTTGTCAGTGATAACGGGCGCGCGAAGGTCCTCGACTTTGGAATTGCAAAGATCACCGGCACAGAAGCTCCGGATGGGCGAGGGGATCCGCCGCAGGCGATCGTAGTTGCCCAGCAGCACTTGACTGCAACGGGTTCGGCCATGGGAACGCTGGACTACATGTCGCCGGAGCAGATTCGTGGCGAGCCGTTGGATTCGCGTTCCGATCTGTTTTCCTTTGGCGCGGTTTTGTATGAGATGGCTGCTGGCGTTCCTCCCTTTTCGGGAAAGGACCGCGCCGAGATCTATGATGCCATCGTTAATCAGGATCCGCAGAGCCTGAAAGCGATCAATCACGCGGTGCCCAGGGCGCTCGTGCGGATCGTGAGCAAATGTTTGCAGAAGAACGTCCATGCGCGCTATCAGCAGGCCTCAGAAATCCGCGCCGACCTCGAACAGCTAAAACGGAACTCTGAATGGCTTAGGCGGTTGCGAGATGCACGGGGTTGGCTAATGCTCGATGCCGGCCTCTTCTCCCTGGCAATAGCAGGCTATTTCCTGTTGCGCCCTTTGCCGCCGCCCCGCCTGTCAAATTATGTGCAGCTCACTAATGATGGACGTGGGAAAGGGCCATCTGAAGGTGCAGTGGTGACCGATGGCTCACGGCTGTATTTCGGGGAAGGGTCGGGCATGTCCAGCGTCATCGCCCAGGTCTCGACCTCGGGTGGAGAAACGTCTGCACTGCCCGATGCTCCTTCAGGAGAGCCGGAAATTCAGGATATCTCGCCGAACCACGCCGAGTTGTTGACATCGAGTTACATGGGATTCTCGCAAGAGTTCGGCTGGCCGCTTTGGGTTATGCCACTGCCGGCGGGCGCGGCGCGCCGCATTGGGAATCTTTCAATGAGTTGTGCCGCATGGTCACCGGACGGCCGCGAGATCGCCTACGTCACGGGCCACGACCTGTATCGAGCACAGCGTGATGGAAGCGACGCGAGAAAGATTGCCGGCCTTCCTGGGACGGCGTTTTGGTTGCGATGGTCGCCGGATGGAAGCCGTCTGCGGATGACCATTGGGAACCCGCTTTCCCGCTCAGGCGTTCTTGCGCTGTGGGAGGTTATGGCGAATGGATCAAGCT
>JAFAUR010001133.1 GCA_019243205.1 Acidobacteriaceae bacterium
CAACCGTCGGACTGATCATTGTTATCGCGGCGGTGATCGCCGCCCTTGCGGCCCTCGACATCCTGCTCGAGAATGCGGAAGAATCCGAGACACAGAACTCGGCCGAGGCGGCATATCAAGCCGGACAAGCCGCCCTCCGCGCCGGGCACAACCTTGCCGCGATAGAAGACTTCCGGAAAGCGCACGCCTCCATGCGAGAAGACGAAACCTATGAGCTCGCACTGATAGGCGCGCTGATGAATGCCGGCCGCTATGCCGATGCGGAACCGCTGATGAACGAGGTCCTGGAGCGAAATCCGGATGACGGCCCTGCCTTGCTGGTGGCAGCCCGCCTGCAGGCGAACAAAGGGAAGCCGGTCCAGGCGGCCGCCTTTTATCACAGGGCTATCTACGGCGAGTGGCCCACGGATGCTCGTGAGAAGCAGATTGACGCGCGTCTCGAACTGGTGGAATTCCTGAGATCCCGCCACCAAACCGAGGACATGCTGGCAGAACTGATTCTGCTGCAGGAGGAAGCGGGCGAAGATCAAGGACTGCTTCTGAGGACGGCGCATCTGTTTCTGCTGGCTGGGTCACCCAGGCATGCGGAGTCTGCCTACCGGAAGGTGATTTCTCTCGATCCGCGCAATCCCGCGGCCTATGCCGGCCTGGGAGAAGTGGAATTGGAGACGGGCGATTATCGCCAGGCCCGCTCCGAGTTCGTTTTGGCCAAAACGCGGGCTCCGGCTGACGGGCACATTCAGGAGCGCCTGGAGCTGGCAAAAGCGCTGGAAGAACTCGACCCGACATCCCGCCGACTGCCTTCGGCCGAGAAATATCGGAGGAGCATTAAAATTCTGCAGCTTGCGCGAGACGATTTTCAGGCCTGCCTGACCTCGCGTCCAGCGGCAGCCACCCAGAACGCCTCTGATCTGATGACCAAAGCCAACGGCCTGATGCCAACCACCCCTCCAGCGGTGGTCAACAACGAACTGGCGGAAAATGTTCTCGATACCGCCCAGCAACTCTGGCAGGCGCGAATTAAAGATTGCGGTCTTCCTGCGGCCCCTGAAGGTGATCTGCTACGGCTGATAATGGAGAAGCTGGCGCAATAAATTGTAAGCTTTGAATTGTTTTGATTTCAAGAGCTTAACCCTGCTAACGTTTGTGAGACGGTAACGTCCGTCAAACAGTCATCGTCTCAGCAGCATCGACGCCAACGCTTTCAAACTGGTTTCGAGATGCTCGGACCTGTGACAGCATCTAACCAGTACCCGTTCCAGCTTGCAAAGGATGGCGGGGCACGGTTGGCTTACACCAGCAGACAAACATTGAGGGGAGAATCGGGATGAATCCGCCCGGCACGCTAGAACCGCATTCAACCGAACCAAAAGAGCGACGCGCGACACCAGAGGTCGAGTCTCCATTTCCAGACCTGGATCGTGAAGAGCCGAGCGGATCCAAGAAATATTTGTGGATTTGGCTAGTGATTTTCGCCCTCATTGCATACGGCTGTTACGAGCTGTATCAGTACGAAAATTCGCGAAAAGCCGAAATCGCAGCCAAAAAGGGCGGCATGATGCGCGCCCGCAACAACATACCAGTGGGGGTCGCTTCGGCGCACAAAGGCGACCTGCCAGTCTATCTGGAAGGTCTGGGAACAGTAACGGCATTCAACACCGTTACCGTCAAGACTCGCGTGGATGGCCAGCTTACAAACGTAGCCTTTCATGAGGGTCAATTCGTTCACGCGGGAGACCTGCTGGCCGAGATCGATCCTCGCCCCTACCAGGTAGCTCTCGATCAGACCAAGGCAAACTTGCAGCAGGCGACGGCGAACGTCGCCCAGGCGAAAGGCAATCTGGAACGGGATCAGGCTTCATTACGAGACGCACAGCTGAACTACCAGCGTGACCAGCAGCTCTTTAAAGACCAGATCATTGCCAAGCAGCAGTTGGATACCCAACTTGCCACGGCGGACCAAATCCGAGGCTCAATTGCAGCCGACCAGGCGACCATTGCATCGAATCAGGCCGCGATTGTGAGCGCACAGGCGGCTATCGATAACGCGCGGCTGAATCTCACGTATACGAAAATCACGGCGCCGATCAGCGGGCGAATCGGTTTGCGTCTGGTGGATGCCGGAAACATGGTCCACGCCGCGGATACGAACGGGATCGTGGTGATCACCCAACTGCAACCGATTGCAGTTCTGTTCAGCATCCCCGAAGACCAACTCCCGTCGGTACTTGAGAAGCTGCGGAACGGCGCAAAGCTGCGGGCCGAGGCGTACGACCGCGCGGGGCAGAAGAAGCTGGCGGAGGGCACTCTGCTAACGGTAGATAACCAGATTGATCAAACGACTGGAACCTCACGGCTGAAGGCGGTTTTTCCAAACAACGACAACGCGCTTTTCCCAAATCAGTTTGTGAACGTGCGCTTATGGCTCGATACCAGGCGGGGCGTCACCATCATTCCGGCAGTCGCCATTCAGCGCGGGCCTAGCGGGACGTTCGTTTATCTCGTGGGGGACGATGATACCGTTTCGGTTCGCCAGGTGAAAGTGGGTTTGACCGAGAACAACGACGTGTCGATCGATGAGGGACTGCAGGCGGGTGACCGCGTCGTGGTGGATGGGGCCGAAAAGCTGACCGAAGGCATGAAAGTCGCCGTGCGCGAAGGGGGACCTGCAAGGAATGGCGCGGGCCAACGCGGCAATCCCAAGGGCATGCTCGAATGAGTCCCTCGCGGCCGTTTATTCTCCGGCCTGTAGCCACATCCCTTCTGATGGCCGGCATTCTGATTGCCGGTGCCATTGCGTATAAAGAGCTACCGGTGTCGGCGCTGCCGGAAGTAGATTATCCGACCATTCAGTGTCTGACCTTCTATCCGGGCGCAAGTCCGGAAGTGATGGCCTCTTCTGTGACGGCGCCGCTCGAACGAACGTTCGGCCAGGTGCCAGGCCTGAAGCAGATGACGTCGACGAGCTCGTTCGGCAGCTCGATCATCACCTTGCAATTTGATCTGAACCTGAACATCGATATCGCCGAACAGCAAGTGCAGGCATCGATCAATGCGGCGGGAACGTATCTCCCTCCCGACCTGCCGAATCCCCCGATCTACAACAAGGTGAATCCGGCAGACGCGCCGATTGTCACCCTGGCGCTTACCTCCAAGACGGTTCCGCTCACGAAAGTGGAGGATCTCGCCGACACGACCCTTTCGCAAAAGATTTCACAACTGCCCGGGGTCGGCTTAGTCACAATGAGCGGCGGTCAGAAACCGGCTGTTCGCATCCGCGCGAATCCGACCGCGCTTGCCGCGTACGGCCTGAGCCTGGAAGACGTGCGTACAGCACTGAATCAGACGAACATCAACCAGGCCAAGGGGAATTTCGACGGTCTTCGGCAGGCGTATACGATCGGCGCCAACGACCAGATTCTTTCAAGCAGTGGATATAAGTCCGTCATCATCGCCTACAAGAATGGCGCTCCGGTGCGCCTCGAGGACGTGGCGTCGGTCATCGACGGACCGGAGGATACCCATCAAGCTGCCTGGATGAATACGGTCCCGGCCGTAATCGTGAACATTCAAAGGCAACCAGGCGCTAACATCATCGCGGTTGTCGACCGCATAAAAACGCTCCTGCCCCAACTCCGCGTCAACATTCCGAAGGCAGTCGACGTCGCAGTTCTGACTGACCGTACGACCACCATCCGCGCTTCCGTCGCGGACGTGCAGTTTGAACTGGCCTTGACCGTCGCGCTGGTTGTGATGGTGATCTTCCTGTTCCTGCGGAACCTGGCCGCGACCATCATTCCGAGCGTGGCCGTCCCCCTTTCGATCGTTGGGACATTCGGAGTAATGTACCTGCTCGGCTACAGCCTGAACAACCTGACTCTGATGGCGCTGACAATCTCGACAGGCTTCGTTGTGGACGACGCCATCGTCATGATCGAGAACATCTCGCGCTATCTCGAAGAAGGCGATACGCCGCTGCGGGCGGCCCTGCGTGGATCCGAGCAGATCGGGTTCACCATCGTGTCGCTGACGGTATCACTCATTGCCGTGCTCATCCCGCTGCTGTTCATGGGCGACATCGTGGGCCGGCTCTTCCGCGAATTCGCCATCACTCTTGCGGTCACGATTCTGGTTTCAGCGATCGTATCGCTCACGCTGACACCGATGATGTGCGCCAAGATTCTACGGCATAAAACAGAGGCCGAGCAGGGCTGGTTCTATCGCAAATCCGAGCACGTTTTCAACGCCACCATTGCGAAGTATGGAAGCACGCTGCAGTGGGTTTTGAAACATCAAGGGTTGACGCTCACGGTAATGGTGGTCACGATTGTCGCGACCCTTCTGCTGTTCCTCGTGGTTCCGAAGGGCTTCTTCCCCGTGCAGGATACAGGCATAATTCTGGGCGTCTCCGAAGCACCGCAGACTGTCTCGTTCACCGCAATGTCAGAGCGGCAGCAGCAGCTTGCAAAAGTAATCCTGCAAGATCCGACGGTAGAAAGTCTTTCTTCCTTTATCGGGATCGACGGTATCAATACGACGCTGAACAGCGGGCGCATTCAGATCAACCTGAAGCCGCTCGAGGAACGCAAGATAAGCGCCAGCGACATCATCCGCCGGCTGCAGCCTAAGCTCGCGCAAGTGCCGGGCATCACGCTCTATATGCAGCCTGTTCAGGACTTGACAGTGGAAGACCGCGTCAGCAGAACGCAGTTTCAGTACACATTGGAAGATGCCGACGCGAATGAGCTGAATACCTGGACGGCCCGCCTGGTCGACAAGCTGAGGACGTTGCCGCAATTGCGGGATGTCGCCACCGATCAACAGAACGGCGGACTGCAGACAATCCTCGTCATCGACCGCGATACGGCTTCACGGCTTGGGATCGGGATGCAGCAGATCGATGACACGCTCTATGACGCGTTCGGGCAGCGGCTGGTGTCCATCATGTTCACGCAGCTGAACCAGTATCACGTCGTGCTCGAAGTTGCCCCGCAATTCCGGCAGAACCCGGGGGCATTGGACAACATCTATGTCCGAACGGCCAACAACACACAAGCTCCCCTGAGCTCGTTCGCCCACTTCGAGACGACTACGGTTCCACTCACCGTGAACCATCAGGGACAGTTCCCGGTAGTGACAATCTCGTTCAATCTGCCTGCGAACGAGTCACTCGGAAACGCGGTAAAAGCGATCCGTCAGGCGGAGACGGACATCGGGCTTCCGCTCAGCATCCACTCAAGTTTCCAGGGAACGGCGGCTGCGTTCCAGAACTCGCTCGCGAACGAAGCGTACCTGATCATCGCAGCCCTGGTAGTGGTGTATATCGTGCTCGGCGTTCTTTACGAGAGCTATATCCATCCGCTCACGATTCTGTCAACGTTACCCTCGGCGGGCGTGGGAGCAATACTCGCGCTGTTCATCTGCCGGGAGGACTTTAACATCGTTGCCCTGATTGGCGTCATCCTCCTCATCGGCATCGTGAAAAAGAACGCGATCATGATGATCGACTTCGCACTCGAGGCGGAAAGACACGAGGGCAAAGCTCCGATACAAGCGATCTACCAAGCCTGCCTGCTGCGTTTCCGACCTATCATGATGACCACGATGGCCGCACTATTCGGCGGTCTTCCGCTGGCCTGGGGCTCAGGCGTAGGCTCGGAACTGCGGCGGCCGCTCGGCATCACCATCGTAGGCGGCCTGATTCTCAGCCAGGTTCTGACTCTGTATACGACGCCGGTCGTCTATCTATTCTTTGACCGGCTCGCAAAGCGTTTCACGCGGCATCGTGCCTTTGCACCTGAAACTCCGGAGCACCTCGGCGAACCTGTGGAGGTTCATTAGAATTTGAATCTCTCGGCGCCGTTCATCAAAAGGCCGGTCGCGACTTCGCTGCTGACCACGGCCATCGCGCTGTCGGGCCTGCTCGCATTCCAGCTGCTTCCGGTTGCGCCATTGCCCGAAGTAGATTTCCCGACCATACAGGTTCACGCGAACTTGCCCGGCGCGAGCCCGGAAACCATGGCCTCTGCAGTAGCCACGCCGCTCGAGAGGCAGTTCGGACGTATCGCCGGCATCACGGAAATGACTTCGTCCAGCCAGCTTTCGAGCTCGCAGATTACTCTGCAGTTCGACCTGGATCGTGACATCAACGCCGCGGGGCGTGACGTACAGGCCGCCATCAACGCCGCGCGCGGCCAGCTTCCGGCGGATATGCCCAGTAACCCCGGATACTGGAAATCGAACCCGGCGGATGCGCCCATCCTGATGCTGTCGTTAAGCTCTGATGTGTACGACCGGCCGCACATGTACGACATCGCCGATTCCGTGCTGGCGCAGAAGATCGCACAAATCCAGGGTGTCGGGCAGGTCCATGTCTGGGGCAGTTCCCGTCCCGCTGTGCGCGTGCAGGTCAACCCCGATGTGCTGAACAACATGGGTTTGACGCTGACGGATGTTGC
>JAFAUR010000296.1 GCA_019243205.1 Acidobacteriaceae bacterium
AGTTCGAGATAGCGGGTGAGGAACACTCTTATTCCCTGGAGTACACATTACCCCAGTAACGTCCGTATCCCTTGATTTTTCTGAATCGTTACACGACTTTAGCGCTGTTGGTTGGGCTTCCCTTGTCTCTTCGGCTCGAACATTCGAATACAGAGAAAGTGATCGACCTCCTCCGGCGTGCCAAGACTCCAACTCAAACGCCGATTCTTTCGCCGGCAGACCAATTATTATCCGGCAATCCTCCTTTGATCAAGTTCGCGGACGTGCAGCGCGCAGGTTTTCCGCTAGTTGTTTGGACAATAGACGACCCGCTTCGCATGAGGCAGTTGATTGAGCAGCGGATTGATGGCATCATCAGCGATCGGCCTGACCTGTTACGTCAGGAACTGACAACAGCGAGGCGTCTTGCGCCGCAGGATGCCGGCTACTTCGATCGATTCGATGCTGAGGGCCATCGCGGTGGCCGCGATCTGCGCCCGGAGAACACCCTGCCTGCTTTCGAAGCGGGCCTCGATAACCTGATCACGACCATCGAGACCGATACCGGCGTCACCGCCGATCACGTTTCGCTGATCAGCCACGAGCAATTTATCAACCCGCAGACCTGTCGGGCTAACCACGCTTCCGAGTACAGCGAGACGAACAAGATCTGGATTAAGGACATCACGATGGCCGAAGCACAAAGGCGCTTCACCTGCGACAAGACCTTCCGGGGTCCGAACCAGAAAAATGATTTGAGCCTGTCGCCCGTCGCCGTGGAGTTCGCGCAGGAAAAAGGCTTGCTCAGCCCCTACGCGCCAACGAACGTGGAGCAGCTCTATGACTTCGTTGCGTTCTACGCGACCTATTACAGGACGGGGAAGGGCAAGGACCAGCCCGATGCGGATTTGCGATGGCGCAATGAAGAGAAGGTGCGGTTCAACCTCGAGACGAAAATCACTCCTGAGGCCGAGAAAGCCGGCCACACATTCAGCCCGCAAATGTTCGTCGACACACTTTGCGGAGCCATCACGAGACGGCGCATGGAATCGCGCTCAGACGTTCAGAGCTTTGACTTCCGCACGCTCGCCCTGGTACAGAAACAACTCCCTGAGATTCAGACCGTGTACCTGCTCGAAGCTAGCGGGCTGTCGTCCGCTTTGCCGTAGAAGCAGCACTCGGGAAGAGATGGGGATCGCGCAAAGCGGCGCTGGCTTTGCGCGCCTGCTCCGTATTCGGATAGGCCTGGACGAGTGAACGGAGTTCCTGGATGGCGCGGCTGCGCTGCCCGTCGCGGGCGAGTGCCATGCCCTTCATGTAGCGAGCATCCGCGGTTTTCGGGTTTTTCGGGTAGCGTTCAAGGACGGCGTCGAACGCCTGCACCGCGGCCTTATAATCTGCGCGGTTGTAACTGATCTCGCCCATGTAATATTGCGCGTTCGCGGCCAGTTCCGTGTTCGGAAAATAAGTCAGGTATTGCTGGTACTCCTGATACGCCAGATCCAGATTGCCTGTCTGCTGATCGCGCCGCGCATCCGTATACGTTTTTTCCGCGCTCATTCCGGGCGGCGGGACGCCGGGTTGACCGGAAGTTCCTGTTCCCGGGCCGGCCCCGGTTGGCGCACCTAAACCCTGCGGACCGTTCGTTGCGCCGGGAGCAGCTGGCGGATTCTGCATGATTTGCATTTGATTCTTGAGATCAGTGATTTTGGCGTCCATTCGTTCCAGGCGTCCGCTCAAATCAGCAAGCGCATCTTTGAGAGAACGAACATCCTCGCCCATCGCGTCCACATGCGTATTCAGGTTGTTGACGGGTGTGAGCGAACGGGCAACGGCCGTACTGAGAGACTCCTGCATGGTCGCGACTTGATCGGCGGTGCGGCGCGAGTCGTTCTGAATGGCAGTCAGCATGCCGTTCAGAACATCGATCTTGGAGCTGAGGCTTTGGTTTACGGCGTCGATTTTCGCTTCCAGGTCGCGTTGGAGTGCAACCATATCTTTGTTAACGGCAAAGGACGAGCCGGAAACCGTCAGGGCGAGAGCCGCAAGGCGCAGGAATTTCATGGGAGGACTCCTCAACATACGGGGACGGATCGGATCCATCCCCGTTTCAGGTGCTTGTATTTAGTGTAAGAGAGTTGAAGGCGCCTACTGGCCGGCTGAGAAATGGGCGCGGCGGTTCTGCGCGTAGCAGGATTCAGTAGCTTCTGTACAAAGCGGGCGTTCTTTCCCGTAGCTTACAGTTTTGAGCTTGTCTCCCGGGATGCCCATCGAAACGAGAGCGTCACGGACTGCGGAAGCGCGCCGGTCGCCAAGCCCGACGTTGTATTCGGCTGAACCGCGTTCGTCACAGTGCCCTTCGATGGTGACCACGAAATTCGCGTCCATGCCGAAAATCTGCTTCAGGGCATTCGCATCACCCTGCAGTATGGCCTGATCTTCAGGTCGGATGTCGCTCTTGTCGTAATCAAAGTGCACATCCTGCACTTGCTGCGCGAGGATCTGCGCCGGCGTCAGACTCGGTTGCGCCGGAGGGGGAGCCGGCGGAGGTGGTGTGCTCACTGTCACCGTTGTGTCCGCTTCGGCTGAACCGCCAGGACCGTTAGCAGTCATGTGATAGGTCGTCGTAGCTGTGGGATAAACAGCTCGGCGGCCATTCGGGCTGACCTGACCGATTCCCTGTATTTGAACATCAGTGGCATCGGAAACAGACCACCGTAGCGACGACGGTTGCCCCGAACTGATTGTGGAAGGCTCAGCGGTAAAGACGTTTATGACAGGCTTGTTGGCCGGCGGTGGCGCCTGAGTCGGTGGTGGCGGTGGCGGCGGGGGTGGTGTTTTCTTATGGCAGCCGGCGGCCAACACTAACATGAGCGCTGAAAACGACGTCAGCGCAATTCGGCGTTTCATCATGATTTTATTTTTCAACTCCTCCAGAACGCTAACTGATTACTTTAACCCGTTTACTGCTCGGCATTTGCCCAAAATGGTTTTTCATTGCTGCCGGTTTGAGTAAGTTGATGCTTGCCTGTGCCGTCAGCATTCATAACCCAGATCTGCGACTGGCGGCCGCGCGTCGAGGCGTACACGATGTGAGCGCCGTCGGGCGCCCACGTCGGATTTTCATTTCTGCCTTCGTTGGAGGTCAGTTGAGTTACTTGGCGGGATGCAACATCCATAATGAAAATGTTGTAGTTGCCGGGCTCAAATCCCTTCGTCCACGCAAAGGCAATATGCTCCCCATCGGGACTCCACGAGGGATTGGTAGCCTCTCCCGTTCCCGCGCTGAGCCGCTGCACGTCCGTACCTTCAAGACTCATGCGATAGATCTGCGGCAGGCCTGAGCGGCCGGAGGTATCCACAAGCTCTGTTCCGGTTTTCGGATTGATCTTGGCTTCGGTTTCGATGGCGCCCGAGGCTGTAATGCGGTGAAGACCGCTGCCATCCGCATTCGCCATGTAAAGCTGGGCGGCGCCACCGCCCGCCGTTGAAGAGAAGATGATTCGCTTGGAATCAGGCGTAAAGGTAACTGAGTAGTTCAGCGATGCGCGCTGATTGTAGAACGGCAGTTTGCGGCCGGTATCGAGCGAAAACATCTGGATCATAGGTGATCCGCTGGCGTACGTCGTAAACGCGACGGTCCGGCCGTCCGGTGAAACCGAAGGAAAGGAGGTGATCGAACCGTAATGCGTCAGTTGCCGCTGATCGCTGCCGTCCCAATTCATGACCCAGATTTCTTTCGCGCCCGAGCGGTTCGAGACGAAAACGATTCGTGTACCGACCAGGCTTTTGGCCCCGAACTGTGCGAGTATGTCGGCCGCATACCGATGACCGGCATCGATGGCGCCCGCCTGCGATAGCGCGGCGGTATAAACCTTGCCGAAAACTTGGGCCTGCTGAAGTGTCGCAATGTTGGCCGCGGTGCTGTAAAGCCAGCCGAACACAACGAACATGCCGCGATCTTCCGCGCCGTAGCCGATTCCGAGGAAATTCGTGTTCACGGGCGGCAGGCTCCAATCAGTCAGCCGGTTCCCTTGAATCGCCACTGCCCCGCGACTCGGCGGAGCAACACCCGCGATCAGATCCGAGGGTTGCTGCGGAATCTGCAACGGATAAAGCGTCTTCGGAATGAAATTGACGGCGGGTGAATTCTGGAGGTCGGACGCGACGGTCGAGTTGAAATCCGCTATGAAAGAAGCCGCGGAACCGGAGGCTCGGAAATCAGGTACCGCGACATGCGGCTTGCCTGGGTTTTTTTCGATTTGTCCCGTGATCTGTTGAGCAGAAAGCCACACCGGGCTGCAAACGAGCAGGAAAGTCGGTAGAAGAATGCGCATCAGCGTAGGTTGAAGGTGAATTGTGCCGTAATGTATGGTTCGGAGATTTGGGGCGGAAGAGCAGGGAACGGATTGGATTGATAAACAGCGCGAAGCGCCGTATTGTCGATCGTCGGATTGCCGCTGGTTTGGACAATCTGGGGGTTCTTTATACTCCCGTCCCGCATGATGTAGAAGTTGACGATCGCCGGCGCATTCTGTGAGCGCGCATCGAGTCCGTTGGTGTTCCAGTTCTGCGCAATTTTCTGCCGGATGATCTCTGCGTACCAGCCCAGGCGATTGTTTCCGAGTGGCGTGTTTGGGCCAAGCCCGACCTGGCCGGCGCCGGACTGGGCTCCATACATCGGGTTTGATAACGCTTGAGGCGAACGGCTGTAAACCTGGTTCGCCGGCGCCGGGGGCGTGTATTGCTGCTGATGAGTCGGTTTTGGCGCCTGGCGCTTGGGTTTCTCGGCAATCTCAAACGCATTCTTGTCCGGCTGCGGCTGGTTCTTTTGGATTTGCTGCTTGGCAGGAGCAGTGGGAACAGTCGATTGCGTGTCGTTCGCGACCGGATTCGGAGGCGCTTCGCGCCGGGGAATCGGAATGTTGTGAACGGAAGATACCGTGTACGCCTGGCCGCCTGCGGGGTTGAGATCGCCGAGCGTATCGCGTCTGCGATTCATCCAGTACCAGCCGATGAATAACAGAGCGATTACGCATACGTGAACCGTCAGCGCACCGATAAACGGAACGGTTAAGCGATCGCGCTGCTCAAGAATGTCGGGATGCGCCGCCATTTTCACGGACGCCGCGCGCGCGCTGCGTTATCGATCGGCGCCGTCACCATGCGAACCTCGAACTTAGCTTCGCCAAGTTCCGCAACGATCTGCGCGATCGGGTCCCAAGGCGTCTCTTTGTCGGCCCGAACGTAAACGGCGGTCGCATTTCGGAACCGGGACCGGATGCCGGTGGCGAGAGCGTTGATGTTGATCGGTTTATCGTTCAGAAACGATTCACCATTCTTGGTGATGCTGATGACCGGCAGGTCCTGAGCCGTATTTTGTACGCGCCGAACTTGCGGAACCTGGATATCAAGCCCGAACTCCATGACATTGGCCGTGATCATAAAAATAATGAGCAGCACCAATACGACGTCCACCAAAGGCACGACGTTTATCTCGGACATGGCGGTTGGCCCGCCGAACCGACGTCCGCGGCGTCCGCCATCGCTAACTGAAATGGCCATGCAAACTAACCTCCGAAATCCCGTTCGGCGAGATTCTGGAATTCAATAGCGAAATCCTCCAGGCGCGTCCCGATCTCTTTGATCCGGGTTCCGTACAGGTTGTAAAAGATGGCGGCCGGAATGGCGGCAGCAAGTCCGACCGCCGTGGTAATAAGCGCCTCCGAGATGCCGGGAGCAACGGCGCGCAAACTGGCGCTTCCGGCATTGCCCAATCCCTGGAAGGCATCGATGATGCCCCACACGGTGCCGAACAGTCCGATAAACGGCGAAACGGTCGCAACCGTTGCAAGCCAGTTCATGTTCATCTCCAGCTTGGTCACTTCTTCGCTGATGCCGAGCTGCAGGCTGCGTTCGATAGCCGGTTTGTTAACCAAGCCGCCGCGTTGCTTGATCTGGCGCTCGACTTCTTCATACCCGAAGTCGAAAACCGCAACCAGGGGCGCATTCGCAAACTGTTCGGATGCGAGGGCAACGGCCTGAAGGCTATTCGCCTTGCGAAACGCGCGGAGAAAACTCCGGTTGTCGCGGCGAGCGCGGCTGAATACGCTTCCTTTGGAGAAAACTATCGTCCAGGAGAAAAGCGAGAAAAGGACGAGAATTACGATGATGGCTAAGGGTACGGGACGAAGATTCTGAAAAAGGTCCCACAGGCTAAGATCCGCGGGAACAAACACAAATGGCAATAGGGAGAGATCCTTTCGTCACTTTCGCCTTCATTATAAAAGCCGTGACGTTTGGGTACGCGGCTGAACTTATAATCGCGGTGACATGCTGCTGGAACTGATTGTTGAAAACTACGCGGTAGTCGAGCAGGCGCGTATACGGTTTCAGGCCGGCTTGAACGTGCTGACGGGCGAGACGGGTAGCGGAAAATCGATTGTTGTGGATTCGTTCGGGCTGCTGCTCGGCGCCCGGGCATCCAGCGAAATGATTCGCAGCGGGGAAAGCCGGGCGCGGGTGTCCGGGATCTTTGGTCTGCCGTCCAGAGATCAAATTTCGAGTCTGCTGGAAGAGGCGGGGATCGAGATCGATTCAGAAGAAGAACTGATCGTCGAACGCGAGATTACAGCCAACGGAAAGTCCAGGGCTTTTGTGGCAAATCGACCGGTTACCACCGCCTTCCTGCGACGGCTGGCGCCGGCTCTGGGAGATATTCACGGCCAGAATGAACAACAGCAGCTGTTTGCATCGGCTGCGCAACGCGACATTCTGGACGAATATGCCCGGGCCGGTGATCTGCGGCTCAAAGTTAGAGACGCGTTCCGGGTCTGGAACGAGCTGGGCGAGCAATTGGAAAGCCTCCATCAGAATGAGCAGGAGAAGCTGAGGCTGCTGGACCTTTGGACGTTCCAGCGCAAAGAGATTGAAGCCGTGCAACCGAAGCCGGGCGAGGATTCGGAGCTCGAAAGTGAACGAAAGATCCTGCAGAATACGACGCGGCTGCAGGAAAGCTCGGCGGCGGCATTCGCGCTCTTGTATGAATCGCCGGAAAGTGCGACGACACAGCTGCGCCACGCGACGAAGCGCATCGATGATCTGGTGCGTATCGATGAAAGCTTGTCGAGTACGTCAGCGTCGCTCAAACAGGCGATCGTGCTGGTCGATGATGCGGCGTTTGCCATCCGCGACTACATGAGCGGGTTGGAAGGCGATCCGAATCGCCTGGAGGACGTTGAGGCGCGGCTGGCAGCCCTGGATAAATTGAAGCGCAAGTACGGGCAAACGATCGAGGAGGTAATCCGGTTCGCAGAGGATGTGTCGCGCCGCATCGATGAAGTCGAGAATGCGAACGAGCACCGCGCAAAGTTGGAATCGGAGCGAACCAAAGCGGCCGCGAAATATCAGACGTTAGCCGGCGAGTTATCTGCAGTGCGACGCTCGGCAGGTACACGGCTCGGGAAGCAGGTCGGCGAGGAGCTGAAATCCCTGGCGATGGGCGGCACGCGCTTCGAGGTCTCAATGGAAGAAGGCGCCTGGACGGCAACAGGTGTGGACGACGTCAGCTTTCTCGTGTCTCCGAATCGCGGAGAGGAACTGAAAGCGCTGGAGCGTATCGCTTCCGGAGGCGAGTTGTCAAGACTCGCGCTGGCGCTTAAGACCGCGATCGGCAGTGACAATAACGGCAACGGGGCGCACACTCTGGTGTTTGACGAAGTGGATGCGGGTGTGGGCGGAGCGGCGGCTGCGGCAGTGGGCAAGAGGCTGAAAGCCCTCTCGCATCACAACCAGGTGATTTGCGTGACCCACCTCGCGCAGATCGCGGGCTACGCCGACCACCATTACGCAGTCGCGAAACGAGAGCGAAAAGGCCGCGTGACGACTGACATTTCCGAGTTGCCCAGAGAAGAGCGCGCACGAGAAATCGGGCGCATGCTGTCCGGCGAACAAATCACGCCGGAGGCGCTGCGGCAGGCGGAGCAGCTGATGCAGGCAGGCCGAGCATCATAACATGTCCAGCGCACTACGTGAAGTGGACGACTTTCGCCCGATGACCTTTGCACAGCTTTGCGTCAAGAGTGTAAAGCGTGGAATTCGTCGCCTCGGCAAGAGCGATGTAAGCAGCATCGTAGCAGGTGAAATTGTGCCGCAACTGCCATATTCGGTCGAGCAATGAAAGATGCGGATAACGGTCAACCGGTAGCGCTAGTAGTTGCTGAATAAGTTCGTTACTACGATGCGAGTCAAGCCGGCCGGTCCGGCTCAAGCGCCGGACAGCGCTCATGACTTCCACGTCTAACACGTGCGGTGCAATGAACGATTCATCACTCTGGGCAAGATGCTGAACTATGGTTGGAACGAGCGCGCCGTTACCAATGAGCTCGACGACGACCGAAGCATCGAGAACGATCAATGCCGATCTCGTAATTCGCGGATGATTTGAGCCGAACTCGGCTTGATCGAAATCGGTTTGGCCTGCCGTGCGCGCTCCAGCCATTCCCGCATTGTGGGGCGTTCAGCGCTTCGTTCTAGCTCTCGCTTTATGAAATCTGAAAGACTTAACCCCTCACGCGCCGCTCGGGATTTCAGAAGACTGTGCAGATCGTCTGGAACATCACGAATCTGTATCATCTTCGACATGTATTCAGTATACGTCACATGTGCCGCACATGCACAAATGTACTAGAGCTTCTTCACATTTGGCGGACATAATGAAGTTTTGGTAAGGATAGCTGATGCCTGTACAACTGAGTGACGAAGAAATCCGCCGGTTGCACGAATATTGGAGTGCAGCGAATTACCTGACCGTGGGACAGATTTATCTCAAGGACAATCCGCTGTTGGATCGTCCTTTGACGAAGGACGACATCAAACCACGGCTGCTTGGGCACTGGGGTACAACAGCAGGGCTGAATTTCATCTACACGCATTTGAACCGGCTGATTCGAGATCACGACCTGAACATGATTTACATCATTGGGCCGGGTCATGGCGGTCCGGGGATCGTTGCACATACGTACCTGGAGGGTTCCTATACGGAGTTGTACCCCGCGATCGAGCGTAACCGCGACGGCATCAAGCGTTTGTTCCGCCAGTTTTCCTGGCCGTATGGTATCCCGAGTCACGTCGCGCCCGAGACCCCAGGGTCTATTCATGAAGGCGGCGAACTCGGATATAGTCTGCTGCACGCTTATGGAGCGGCGCTCGATAATCCCGACCTCATTGTGGCGTGCATCGTCGGAGACGGTGAAGCAGAGACAGGAGCAGCGGCCACGAGCTGGCATTCGAACAAGTTTCTGAATCCGGCAAGGGACGGCGCTGTGCTGCCGATACTGCACCTGAATGGATACAAGATCGACAATCCGACCGTACTGGCGCGCATTCCCGAAGAGGAGTTGCTGCATTTACTGACGGGATATGGTTATGCGCCGCGCGTGCTTGCCGGCAATGAACCGGAGCAGATGCATCGCGAAATGACAATGGTGCTCGACGAGATGCTCGACGAGATACGGGCGATTCAGAAGCGTGCGCGGGAAGACCGAACGGTTACGAGACCTCGCTGGCCGGTGCTGATTCTGAAAACTCCGAAGGGTTGGACGGGTCCGAAAGAAGTGGACGGCAAGCCCGTGGAAGGCACGTGGCGAGCACACCAGGTTCCTATCTCTGACGTGGCGGGAAATCCCGAACATCTGAAGCAATTGGAGGCTTGGCTGAAGAGCTACGAACCGCACAAGCTGTTTGACGATAAGGGCCGATTCAGACCCGACCTGGCGGCACTCGCGCCAACGGGCATACGGCGCATGGGGATGAACCCGCACGCGAACGGCGGTCTGCTGCTTCGACCACTCATCATCCCTGACTTCACGGATCATGCCGTGCAGGTGGAAA
>JAFAUR010000459.1 GCA_019243205.1 Acidobacteriaceae bacterium
GTGATCGTTGACCTATCTTTTCCCGTCCTCTCGGCGATCTGCTCGTGGCTCAGGCCGTGCTCTGTGGCGAGGCGCTGGAAGGCTGTCGCAACTTCGATCGGATTGAGGTCTTCCCGCTGGATATTCTCGATCAAGGCCAATTCCAGCACGCGTTGCTGCTCCACATTGCGGACCAGGGCCGGAATGGTTGTGAGGCCGGCGATTCTGGCCGCTCGCCAGCGACGCTCCCCCGCAATAATCCGATAGTTTTCGGGTCCGAGCTTTTGGACAGTAATCGGCTGGATTAGCCCGTTCGCCCGGATCGACTCCGCGAGTTCGTGAAGCTTATCCGTGTCAAAGCTGTCCCGCGGTTGCTCCTCGTTTGGCCGAATCTGCTGTAGCGGAATACTCGAAAATTCTTCGAATTGATCGGGAAGGTCGGAGTTTGGACTGGCTACTTCGACGGGAGATTCCTGGAAGTGGACGATAGGCGCGGTGCCGCGGCTCGGCAGCAGCGCCGACAGGCCTTTACCCAACGCTTTGCGCGGATTCCGTTCGGGCTGATTTGGCATGGGCCAGGATTTCCTTTGCAAGTTGAATATAGGCTTCCGCGCCCTTGGAGCGAGGGTCGTAAGTCAGGATTGGCTGTCCAAAGCTTGGCGCTTCCGCTAACCGGACAGTTCTCGGGATAACTGTTTTGAATACTTCCCGATCGAAGAACTCGCGCAAATCCGATTCAACCTGCCGCGTCAAGTTCGTCCGATCGTCATACATTGTTAAAAGGATGCCTTCAATCTTCAGCGCCGGGTTAAATGCGTTCTTTACGCGGTCGACGGTGTCCATTAATTGCGAAATGCCTTCTAGTGCCAGGAATTCGCAGATGATCGGTACCAGGACGGCATCAGAGGCAACCAACGCATTCAACGTAAGCAGATCCAATGCCGGGGGACAGTCGATCAGTATGTAATCGTACTGGCCTTTCAAGCCATCGAGAGCTTTGGAAAGCCGTTTCTCCCGATCTTTCGCATCAACAAGGTCTAGATTGCTCGCCACCAGGTTCTGATCTGCGGGTAATAGGGCAAGCCCGTCAAACGCCGTGGCAACCACCGTATCTAGCGCAGAAGCTTCGCCGAGAAGAACGTCGTAAAGCGTCTTTTGTTCGCCTTCTTTGGAGACACCCAGTCCGGTCGTTGAATTGCCTTGAGGATCCGAGTCAACTAGGAGAACGCGAAGTTCAGAAGCGGCCAAAGCGGACGCCAAGTTAATGGCGGTGGTGGTTTTTCCCACGCCGCCTTTTTGATTCGCAACAGAAATTACTCTAGCCAATCCTCGATGATCCTAGCATGTTCCACGTGAAACATCTTTTACGCCCTATGTTTCACGTGAAACATTCGGCTTTCGCGCCCAGGTTGAGGTAAATGTCGAGAACCGCGATTGCCGCTGGAGTCACACCTGGAATCCGTTTAGCTTGGCCCAGCGTCTCTGGTCGTACCAGGTTCAGCTTGTGCCGAACTTCGTTTGACAGCCCCGGGATACGGTCGTAGACAAGATTCTCCGGAATCCGCCGGCTCTCGCCTTCAGCGAGCTGTTCAATCTGCCGCTCCTGTTGAACCAGGTAACCGGCGTATTTAAGCTCCGTTTCAACCGTCGTGAGTACTCCTGTTCCAGGCGCCTCGCCAATCTTCTGCGAAATCCAGCGCTCCAGTTGCGAGATCTTCGCCTCAGGGCGCTTCAACCAGCCCGCGAGGGTCGGATTGTCGGTCGCCGCCGCTAAACCCACAACCTCGGGCACGGCATTTGCCCGTGTGGATTCCAGCAATTTCGAAATTGTGCCCTTCTGTTCTGCCTTGCGCACGAATCGCAACCAACGCTCTTCGCTGATAAGGCCCGCCTCGCGCCCCAACGGCGTCAACCGCGTGTCCGCGTTATCGATCCGCAGGTGAAGCCGGAATTCTGCCCGAGACGTAAACATCCGGTACGGCTCATCCGCCCCTTTGTTGACGAGATCATCGACCAGGATGCCCATGTACCCATCGCTTCGGCCAACCAGCACCGACGTCAGCCCTTGAACGCGCCGGGCGGCGTTCAATCCGGCAATCAATCCCTGGCAGCCCGCCTCTTCGTAACCCGACGTGCCGTTGATCTGCCCCGCGAGAAATAACCCGCTGATCTTCTTTACTTCTAGTGAATGGTTCAGCTCCCGAGGATCGATCGCGTCATATTCAATCGCGTACCCTGGGCGGATCATCTCTGCGCGCTCCAGCCCTGGAATCGAGGCAACCATCGCTTCCTGGACGTCGATGGGCATGCTCGTCGACATCCCGTTAACGTAAATCTCGTGCGTGTCCAGCCCCTCGGGCTCCAGAAAAATCTGGTGGCGGCGTTTATCGGGGAACTTAACGATCTTGTCTTCAATGGAAGGACAATACCGAGGCCCGATCCCCTCAATCTGCCCGCTATACAAAGGAGATCGTGCGATGCTCTCACTGAGAATTCGGTGCGTTTCCTCTGTCGTGTAAGCGAGATTGCAGCAGATCTGTTTCCGCTCGATCCGGTCCGTAAGAAACGAGAACGGGGTCGGAACAGCATCTCCCGGCTGCTCCTCGAACCTGGACCAATCAATGGTGCGGCCGTCCAGGCGGGGCGGCGTGCCGGTCTTCAAACGCGTCCAAGCCAGATCCAGGGTGCGCAGCTGCGCTCCGAGCGTGTTCGAAGGGGCTTCGCCGTTTCTTCCACACCCGTACTTCTGCTCCCCGACATGCGCCAAGCCGTTCAGAAAGGTGCCGGTCGTCACCACCACGGCTTCCGCCAGCAGATCTCGCCCGTCCTTCAAGCGCACACCCTCGACAGCTGTGCCGAGTTCGTTTCGCAAAAACAGCAATTCGCCTACTTCGGCCTGCAAAATCCGCAAATTCGCCTCTTTTTCGAGCCACTCGCGCATGCGTATTCTGTACTGTTTTTTGTCGCACTGCGCTCTCGGGGACCAGACCGCGGGGCCCCGGCTCGTATTGAGGAGGCGAAACTGTATGCCAACAGCGTCAGTCAGCTCACCCATCACACCGCCCATGGCATCGATTTCTCGCACCAGGTGGCCCTTGGCGATCCCACCGATCGCCGGATTGCACGACATCTGCGCGATCAGGTCAATGTTCATCGTCACCATTGCCGTTTCGAGGCCCAGACGGGCGCATGCCCGGGCGGCCTCGCAGCCGGCGTGACCGGCTCCGACCACCACAACGTCGTACTTTTTCTGCATGTTAGGGGAGCTATTAGCTATTCTATTCTCGTTTGAAGATCCTCATTGTGGGTGGAGGCGGCCGCGAACACGCCCTCGCCTGGCGTCTCGCCCAATCCCCAGCGATCAAACAGTTGATCGCCAGCCCTGGTAACCCCGGTATCGCCGAGCACGCCCTCTGCCTGCCCGCTCCGTCAACGGTCGATGGTTATGTGGATATCGCTGAAGGCAATGCGGTTGACCTGACCGTCGTGGGACCGGAAGCGCCTTTGGTCGCCGGGATTGCGGACCGTTTCGCCGCCCGGGGGCTCAAGCTGATCGGTCCAAGTCAGGCCGCCGCGCGCCTGGAAGGCTCGAAGATCTTTGCAAAGCAGTTTTTCGGGCGCGCCGGGATCCCGACCGCCCGGTCCGTCCAAACCGATAAGAACGAACAAGCCCGTTCGGCCCTACGCTCGTTCGGTCTGCCTGTCGTCATCAAGGCCGATGGGCTCGCGGCGGGCAAAGGGGTACGAATCGCGCGCACTTCGCAGGAAGCAGAAGAAGCCATC
>JAFAUR010000683.1 GCA_019243205.1 Acidobacteriaceae bacterium
AATCGTACTGAATTGGGGGTTGCACTGCTCACACGACGTGTTTCGTCACCTCGCGTTCCCAGGACGCCGAGGCGGCTCGCCGCTTTCTGGCCAAAGCCTTGGGCCAAGAGAATCGCCCCAGCCCACGGGTAGGCATGCAGCGGTACCGCGCGACCGTCCGATGAGCTTCCAAACGCCTGGTCTTTGCGGATCATGGCCGCGGCCTCGTAACCGGCCAGCGTGCGCCAGGCACCCCAGAACGAACGGAAATGCTGGCTGGCCTTCAACTGGCGCTTGATGGCCCGGTGGTCCTGTTCCACCAAATTGTTGGGGTAACGACGCACCCGATGGCGGCAGTTTTCGTCCAAAACCCCATCGGTTTTAAGCTGCGCAATGGCAGGCGGGTAAGCGCCGTGGCCATCGGTGTGGATTACGCGGGGCGTGGGGTGATTCTGCCGGCCCAAGGCTTTGGCCAGAACCGTCTCGCGGCGTCGGCGTCCTGTTTGGCCGAGAGCAGAAAATCGAGGGTGGCACCCGAGGAGTCCACCGCCCCCGGAATCTCCGCTCTCCTGGCTCCCGTAGACATCCGCAAATCGGCTCTTGGCAGCAGGTATTTAAATTGGACCTCGCGCCGAAGCTGGTTGATTCGTACCTAGGAAAGTTTTGGCTCGCGTTGACCTCAACGATTCGTTGAAGTAGCTCGGTGTTCCGGAGGAGGAATTGCCGGCGCTGGCCAAGCAGTCGACGGTGCTTCCAGATTACACCCAAACTCCAAAGGTCCCGAGCGCCAATGAAATGCTCTCGATAATCCGTCAATCCTTTTAGGCCGCCCTAGCGGCTCAAAGTAAACACCCCCCACGTCAAAACCGCTCCCCCGGTATGAAAAATAAGTCACCCGTTATTATTGGCATCTCCATCCTCTTGCTCGCCGTAACCGGTCCGGTGTTCTGGAAAGCACAGGGCGCCGAACCGATATGCTGGTACGGAATGATGCCCCATCCGTACATGTCCTTAGTGCAGAAGGGCGTCGAAGCCTGCGCGAAGGATTACAACGTCAAAATTTATACCACCGTCGGACAAGAATGGACCCAAGCAAACGAAACGCAGAACGTCGAGGCGCTTTCCACCCGTGGGTACAAAGCCTTCAGCATTTTTCCCGCGGATCCGACGGGTTCCAACGGACTCTTCCAAGGGTTGAAAAGCCGCGGGATCCTCGTCGTGGCCTTCGGCGCGGAGCCGAACTTGCCGACGCCCGCCAGCTTCACGGTGGCAACGGACATCAAAGGCGCTGCCATGCGGGCCTGTGAGGATCTGATCAAGTTCATGGGTGACAAAGGAAACATCCTGAATGTCCTTGAAACCGTCACGGATATAAACACTAAGAAGCGTGACGAGGGTGTCAAAGAAGTGGTCGCGAAACATCCGAACGTTCACATCATTCAGACGATCTCGGATATGACCCAACAGAGCGTGGCCAGAAACAAGATTGAGTCCGCCCTGGCCGCTCGGGGAAACGAAATCGATGGCATGATCACGACCGGGTACAACCCCACGGTGGCGGCAGCGGCGCTTCTCACTGAGCGTCATAAGAATGCTCAAAGCAAACGAATCCGCTTTGTCGGCATCGATACGGATCCGACGGTCCTACAAGCGATTCGGGACGGTTACATCGACGGGACGATCGCCCAGAATCCTTTTGGCCATGGCTACATCAGCTGTGCGCTTCTCAAACTCATGTTAGACGGTTGGAAGCCGGCCAAGCCGTATCAGTTCATCGAAGCCGGCGATGTGCTCATTACGAAGGACAACGTAGACACGTATTCGAAAGAGGTCGACGCCATCACCCAGAAGCTAAAGGACAATTTGACTACCACATACCTCACGAAGGGTGAGACGAACAAGTAGGTGACCGTCACGGCATGACCGCCTCCGGCAAGGAACCGACGACAGGATCGCTGACGCTTCGAGGAATCAGCAAAAGCTTTCCCGGGGTCAGAGCGGTCGATAACGTTAGCCTTGAGTTCCATCCGGGGGAGATCCACGCCCTGATGGGGGAGAATGGGGCAGGGAAGAGCACCCTCATGAAAATAATCACCGGGATCTATCAACCTGATTCCGGTGAGATGAGCTTCGGCGGCAAGCCGCTAAGTCCGAAGAGTTATCGGGAGTCCCTGGCCATGGGTATCGACATCGTTCACCAAGAGATCCAGGCGGTTCCGGATGCCAGCGTTGCCGAAAACATCATGCTCGATAAGCTGCCTAGGGTCGTTGCGTGTGGCAAGATCATCTCGAAGCGTTTGTACGAGGAGGCGTCCTTGTACATGCAGCAAGTTGGCTTAAACCTTCCGCCCTCGACGGTGGTTCGTCAGCTGAGTGCGGCGCACAAACAACTCATCCAGATTGCGCGGGCTCTGGCCGCGCGCGCGACGGTGATCCTCCTGGACGAGCCAACAAGTAGCCTCTCGACCAAGGAAGCGGATAACCTTTTTGAGCTTCTCGAGGATCTCAAAAAGCGTGGAGTGACGCTCATTTATGTGTCGCACAAGCTCGAGGAAGTTTACCGGATCGCGGATAGGATCAGCGTCTTGCGAGACGGGAAGTTGATGGGAACTCGAAAAAGTGCGGAGCTTGAACGTCGAGAGCTGGTGCGAATGATGATCGGCAGAGATGTCCGGGAACAGCGAATCGGTCCTACGCGAGTCAACGAGCAACGTGTCGTTTTAAAAGTCGAAGGTCTGACCAAGGCAGGGAAATGCAGGGAGATCTCTTTCGAGCTGCGTGAAGGCGAGATTCTCGGTTTTTACGGCCTCGTCGGCGCGGGACGAAGCGAGTTTGCACGGGTGCTTATCGGCGAGGATCCGGCAACGTCGGGGTCCGTCTATGTGAACGGCAAGAAGGCGGTGATCAATCGGGTTTCGGATGCGTTGTTCCGGTACAAAATGGGCTATGTGACGGAGAATAGGAAAGAAGAGGGCCTGTTTCTGGATGAGCCAGTGCTCACTAACCTCACGCTGCTGGTGTGGGAGAAAATGCGGCATCCACTGACCCGTTACATCAGCAAAAAGAAAGAGGACGAAGCCGCCAAGAAAATGGTATCCGCGCTTGCGGTGCGAACCCGCAGCCTGGCCGAAGTGGTGGGGAATCTGAGCGGAGGCAACCAGCAGAAGATCAGCATCGGGAGATGGTTGTTGGCGGACTGCGATATCCTCATCGTTGACGAACCGACCGTGGGAGTCGACGTGGGCTCCAAAGAGCAGATTCATCAGTTGATCTGGAACCTCGCGCGCGTCGAACGGAAAGCCATCATCGTAATCTCCTCCGAAATGGCGGAAGTCATCCGGCTGTCCAGCCGGGTCCTGATTTTTGCCGATCAACGAATTATCGGAGAAGTGAGCCGTCTGGATGACAGATCCTACGCGGACGTGCGGGATGAAATCGGGCACCTTTTAAGTGCCGTGCACTAATGCAAAAGACAGGGTTAGTTAAACCGAAGCTGACAGGGACGGTGCCGGAGCTCAGTAAACAATCCAGGCGCTTC
>JAFAUR010000693.1 GCA_019243205.1 Acidobacteriaceae bacterium
GATGCGCTGCTTGCGCTCGTTGCGACGGAGCCGGTAAGAACAGTCGCGCAGAGCCCTCCAAACCCGTCCGACATTGTCAATCTGATGTTTATCGGTTCCGAGTCCAAAATTCAGGATGCCTTTCAGAAAGCTGGATGGTTTGCCGCCGAAGCCCTGAGCCGGGCGGCGAAAATGGAGACTGCGCGAGCCATCATCGAGAACCGCGGGTATAACGAAGCTCCCATGTCCATCCTGATGCTCGATGGTAAGCCGCCCGACATGACTTTTCAAAAGCAAACCGACACGTTCGCAAAACGGCATCACATCCGGATCTTCCGGCGCCCCGACATGTTCAACGGTCAACCCGTGTGGCTGGCCGCAGCGACGCACGACACCAGCATCACGTTCTCGCCGGTCAGCAAGAATTTCACGCACGGTATCGACGGGCACATCGACCTCGAACGCGCCAAGGTCGTGGCTGACCTTCTGTTTACGAACGAGGTTCGAGCCGTCTCGGTCGTAGAGCGCCCTAATGTTCCACAGGGAGTGACGAATGCAACCGGCGACAAACTGATCACAGACGGAAAACTGGCCGTCCTGGAACTGCGATGAGTTCCTATCGAGAGTTGAACGGGGCTGACGTATCCACGTTCTCGGCCTTGTTTCACAGCAACAGCCGCTACAAGTTTTTGGACACCTTCATCACTCTGTTTGTGGTGGTGCTGCTGGTCTCGAACATCGTAGCCGCGAAGTTCTTTGCCATAGGACCGTTGCGAGTAAGCGCGGCCCAGGTCTTGTTCCCCATCACGTACATCTTTGGAGACATCTTTACGGAGGTCTACGGCTATTCGGCTTCGCGAAGGGCAATCTGGTTCGGCTTCTTTGCTTCTTTCATTCTCGTGGTCCTCACATACATCGCGGTTGTGATCCCGCCCGCGCCTGAGTACCACGATCAAGCGGCATTCGAAGCGATCTTCAAGCCAGTCGGCCGGATCGTCGTCGCCTCACTGCTCGCCTACTGGTGCGGGGAGTTCGCCAATTCGTTCACGCTCGCGAAGCTGAAACTCGTCACGAAGGGACGATATCTCTGGACGCGCACGATCGGCTCGACGGTGGTGGGCCAAGCGGTCGATACGACTGTGGTCATGTTTGCAGCCTTTTACGGAACCCGCCCGCTGGGCGTCATTCTGAGGTTGATCGTCAGCGGTTACGTCATCAAGGTGGTGTACGAGACCCTGATGACACCTGTCACGTACGCCGTCGTGAATTTCCTGAAACGCACCGAAGGTGTGGATTACTTCGATTACGGAACGAACTTCAACCCGTTCGTTTCAACCGAGAAGGTCAGCCTAGATCAGCCGGAGGACGCAGTAACTTCATCGGTACATTGATGGTTTTGCCGTTGCGGACAATCGTCAACGTAATCACGTCTCCTACGCGCTTGTTGGCGATGGCCCGAACGAGCGCATCCTGGCGGTCCACGGCTTGACCATCCACCGCGACGATGAGATCTCCGCCAATCCCAAGCTCGACATTTCCGATCACGACGACCTCGCGGGCGCCGCGAATCCCGGCCTCCGCTTCGGAAGAACCCTGGACAACACGCTGGACCAGCAGGCCGCCGCGGCGCGGGAGCCCGAGTGCTTCAGCGAGATCTCCGGCAACATATTCGGCGGTAATTCCGATCTTTGGCCGCTCCGTTACCCGACCCGCCTGGTAGTCGGCGAGCAATGCCTTTGCCCGGTTGATCGGGAGAGCGAAGCCAATACCGATATTGGTCTGTCCCAATATCGCCGTGTTGATTCCGATGACAGACCCGTTCGAATCCAGCAAAGGTCCGCCGCTGTTCCCTCCATTGATCGCCGCATCCGTCTGAATCATGCCTTCAAGACGCTGATTTTCTTCACCGTCGATAGCCCTGCCGATCGAACTGACTACTCCGACCGTGAGGGTGCCTTCGAGGCCGAACGGATTTCCGATCGCCAGAACCTTCTCGCCAACCTGCAAGTGATCGGAATCGCCGAGCCGCAGGAAATCGAGCTTGCGCTTCGGATTGATCTTGATGAACGCAAGATCGTCTGAGCGATCGATATCGAGCGCCGTCGCAAAATACTGGCTTTGATCAGACAATGTTACCTGGATGCGGCTGCTCCCGGAGACGACGTGGAAGTTCGTCATGATAAAGCCCTCGTCGTTGATCAGGAAGCCGGAACCGAGGCTCTGTGAGGCGACCGGCTGGTAGAAAAAATCGCGCCGCACGGCCGTGCTAGTGATGTAAACGGTCGCGAGCCGCGCGGATTTATAGATATCTATATTGTTCTGCTCCTCCACGGTGAAGCCGGCACCGTGGGCGGTTGCCGGCTCCGACCACTTCGAAGCCGCGCGAAGGAACGGCTCAGCGAGATGCCGGGCACTCCAGGTCGCGCCGGAGATCAGCCAAAGGCAGACCATCGTGACGAAGACCGTCATCAGCAACAATCGTAGTCTCATGATTGCCCGTCGGCCAGTGCTCGCAATTCGCTGAAAATCTTCTGGATCTGCCGCCGTGTATCTTCTTTGGGTACATCGGTTTCGATGATGTAATCGGCAAAGTTTTTCTTTTCGTCAGAAGACATCTGCCTGCTAAGCCGCTCGCGTACCTGCTCTCGGGTAAGCCCGTCCCGCTTTATGCCGCGCTGGATCTGCGTCTCTTCGTCGCATACGGTCAGGATGAGGCGGTCAAACACTTTGTAGCGCCCGGTTTCTATCAGAATAGCGGCTTCCAGTACGGCAACGCCCTTCGGCTCTTTGGCCGCGAACTCCCGGAGCAGGTCTGCCTCGAGCTGAAAGACGGCGGGGTGAACGATGGCTTCCAATTCTTTCAACAGTTCGGGTGACTGGAACACACGGGCCGCCAACTTCTTGCGATCGATATGGCCGTTTTCGCCACGAATCTCCGGCCCGAAAAGGGCGACGGTTGGCTCATAGCCCGCACCTCCCGGTTCGAGGACCTGATGGCCAAGCCGGTCGGCGGAGATTACGAGACAGCCGAGTTGTCCGAGTTCGCTTGCGACAAAGGACTTGCCGGTTGCATAGCCGCCTGTCAGGCCGACTTTGAGCATCAGGAGAGCGGATTAACTGGCTTGTACTGGGCGCTTTTCGGCAATCTCGACCGTGTTGGCCATCAGCATGGCGATGGTCAGCGGTCCGACGCCGCCGGGCACGGGTGTGTACGCGGACGAGATTTCGCGTAGAGCGACAGGATCGACATCGCCGACCAGGACACTGCCGTTTTTGCGAAACGAACCCAATTTGGCTGGATCGCCTCGAAAAATCCGATGCGCTTCTGATTCTTCTGAGATCCGATTCATGCCGACGTCAATGACCACTGCGCCGGGTTTGATGTGTTCGGCCTGGATTAGTGCGGGTTGCCCGATGGCGGCGATGAGAATGTCGGCACTCCGGCACTCCCCAGCCAGGTTTTGCGTTCGCGAGTGGCAGATGCTGACAGTTGCGTTTGCATGAAGGAGCATGAGGGCCATGGGCTTACCGACGATATCACTGCGGCCGACCACAACAGCTTTTTTGCCGGCAATTGGAATCTCATAGCGCTTCAGCATTTCCATAATGCCGGCGGGCGTACAGGCTCGCGGGCCCGGTTTGTTCTGTACGAGACGGCCCAGCGAGGGGGCTCCAAATCCGTCCACATCTCTAAGTGGATCAACAGCATAGGTCACGATGTCTTCGGGGTCGATCTGCTTCGGTAAAGGCATCTGGATGAGGATGCCGTCCACGGAACTATCCTCGATCAGCGGCTGCAACTGATCCTGCAGGTCTCGGGTGGATATATTTTGCGGCGCTGTGATCTCGACGCTGCGGATGCCGAGTTCCTGGCAAGTTTTGATCTTGTTACGGACGTAGATGTGAGAGGCCGGATTCTCGCCAACCAACACGACTGCAAGTGCGGGCGGCAGTCCCCGTTTTCGAGTGATGGCCGCAATTCTCGGCTTCAGTTCTTCTAGTATTTCGTCTCTGATCTTCTTTCCATCGAGTACAACCCCACTCATGCACCCGTGAGAATAACAGACGGCCGGCGCCTGTCGACCAGGCGTGTGGCCAGCAAGAGCCGACGAACGAATCCGACAGTGCCGGGCGCCCAAACGGAGGCAAACGGAACAGGATCAGCGGTTTCCGCGTCACGATAAAAAACGCGGTCGCCCCACGTCCGCCGACCTTCAAAGTTCTCTGGATAGTCGCGCAGAACATCGACTACCGTATGCAGAACGCGAAGGGACAGGGGCAGCTGATACTGGGGCATGTAGACGACGTGGCTGAAGCGGCGGCAACGAATTTCATCCACGAATTCGGCAAACGTCGCGGCACGCGAGAGATTGACCAGCGCATTCGGCTCGAGCCCGTGCCGGTCGCCCCCGGCGACGGCGACGAGGTTCCAGGCGGCGGCGAGTTCGGTTACCCGCTGATTTTCCTTCGCGGAACGGAGCCCATTCAGCTCTAAGGCATGCAAGGACCGGCCGTGTTCCTCGAGGAAACGAGTAAGAACCGTCTCATGCTCGGCTTGCCCGATGTGTTTTTCGTCCCAAAGCGGATGGTTCAAGACGATCAGGATCTCCGGATCCGCAACCAGGGAGGCCAGTAATTCGCGGACGCGCCGAGGGGCGGGGCTTGAGGTATAGGAAGCGAGATCGCGCATGATCGTGCCGGCCGACTCGGGGCGAAGATTGTGCACGCCGAGATGGAAAAATGTCGGGCCGTACGGGATCGTCCATTCGGTAGAAACCGGGATGTGGCTAAAACGAGGCAGGATGCGTAGGGTGGAGCCGGCGCGGATGTCGTCGTGGTCCGTAAGCGAGACCAACGCGGGCAGGTCGAACTCGCGTTCGATTTGCTTCTCTTCCAACCGGTACGCCTGACGGGGGGCCAATGGTGGAGTCCAGAATCCACGGCGAAATTCGAATTTATGCTGTACAGGCTCGCCGAAAAGCTTCAGCTTTCCCATCCGGATGATCCAATCCGGAATGACCTCAAAGCCTTCCTGAGAATACATGGTGTGGCTATGGAGCGAGACACCAGAGCGCATTCCTCTCGGGACCGTGGAATCGCGCCAGAAAAACTGTAATCGCGTCGTGGCTGTAACAGGCATGAAGTTTCAGCTCCGCTTCCAATTTCTCTGTGTTGTGTTGCTGACCCATGTGCAGTTCGTGAATCTCCAGTGAAAACATTCGCCGTTCAGAATGTTCTGATAGCCGTGGTTTCGGCCCGTATTATCTTGGGGGTGACAGCCCTTTGTGGCGCGAATTACGAATCAGGTACTATCGTTTGACAGTCAGGCAGTTGATTTTCCTGTGTGGTGCAACCCTGCTAGCCGGTTCCCATGCGTTCTCACAGAGTCCATCAGGCACAACCAGCGAGGATCCGGAGGCTTTCCGGGTCGAGCTAACCGGTTCCGCATGGATTTTGAAATCCGGAGGGACGATTCAGTCCGGCGGCGCTCCCATCGATCTCGTAAACGACCTCGGCGTCGAGCAGAATAAGCCCACTTTCTCCGGCCAGCTTGTGTTCAAGCCGGGCCGACGGCATCGCATCGTGGTTGAGGGAACTCCTTTCGCGCTCAGCGGTTTGCAGACAGTAAACCGGACCATCAGTTATCGCGGGCAAGTCTTCAATGTCAGCCAGACTGTTCGGTCGTCCGCCGACATGTCGTACGTTTTCGGCGGGTATCAGTATGACCTGCTAAGCGGGCCGAAAGGTCACCTGGGCGTGTCGATCGGTGGAGCTTACCTCAGCGCCACGGGCGTTATCCAGGGCGTGCAGTCCGGCAACACTGGTAAGAAGACCGAGACGGTCGGAATGCCTTTGGCCGGCGTCGAGTGGCGGATTTTCCCGATACCGGGACACAAGATTCTCGAGTTCGACGGCGGAATGCGCGGCATGGCCTTTGGATCGTATGGGCATTATGTGGAAGCGGGGGGAAATGCCGGGTTGTGCGTCGGGCCGATCATATTTCAAGCCGGTTATCGGGCGGTTAATGCGGATTTACACCAGGCTTCAGGCAACCAAAGCGGGGTCAATGCACGGCTGCAGGGCCCGACGTTTTCGATTGTCGGCCGATTTTAGACGGCCGACACCCGTGTAATTGTTCGCGATCCGAGATGCCTAAGACTGAGACCCAAGCGCTCTCTCTCTCATTCGGCCCGCAACAATTTCGCAGGGTCGATGTGAGTGGCCGTCAATGAAGGTCCAAGGGCGGCGAGGAAACTTATGGTCAGCAGGCAAAGCGCGGCTGCGGCCAGCGTAGTTGGATCGCGCGGGCCGATCTCGAAGAGGAGAGAACGCGCAGAGCTTGCCAGAGTGACGGAACCGCAAAGTCCGACCAAAACACCGACGCCTGCGCATAACAGGGTCTGGCGCTGAACCATAAGCAAGATGTTGCGCCGGGTCGCGCCGAGAGTGGCGCGTATCGCAAGCTCGCGGGCCCGGCTGTTCACCAGGAACGCAATCACGCCATATAATCCGCCCGCCGCAAGAATAAGACTACCCGTGGCGAAGATAACTAGCACCAGTGTGATAAAGCGGGGCCGATCAGCGAGATGAAGGAGGTGTTCGGGCATTAAATCCAACTCAGTCGTGACGGTGGGATCGATGGCTGCAAGGTCGTCCTGCACCCAGCGGCGAAGGGTGGAGACTGGAAGGCTCGAACGGACAAACGCAACGGTAGTTAGGCCTAATCGCTGCCTCTCTCGGGCTGCCGAAGGATTCGTGCGAAGAAGATAGTACTCAGGCAAGGTGGGCGCGGCGATACCGTCGTTCTTAACGTCCCGTACGACCCCAATAACCGTAACCCAACTAGTTCCCCCATTGAGAGATACTCTGCCGCCTATCGGATCTGCTGATGAAAAGAGGCGGTGCGCCAGGCTGGCGCTGATCACTAAAGACTGTTGGGCTACGTTTCTTTCCGCCTCCGTGAATGTACGGCCACGGAGCACAGGTATTTGCAAGGCGCGGAAATAATCAGGCGTGACGTAACGAAGAGCGACCATGCCGCTAGCTCCTATCAGCGGATCTTGGCCGAATACTTTGATATTGCTGAGCGGGCGCGCGACAACCGAGCCAGCGGGAGGCATGGAGTCGCTCAACGCGACGGCCTGTATCCCGGGAAGTGCCTTCAATCTGGATTCGATCTGATTGTCGAACGCGAAACGACGTTCGGGAGTTTGATATCGGCTGCGAGAGAGGCTGAACGAGATGGTTGCGAGCTGATTTTGCGAGAACCCGGTCTGTGCCGTTTCCAGGTGACTCAAGCTGCGGGTGAATAGCAGGGCTCCGGTGAGCAGGACAAGTGAACAAGCCAGCTGTAAACTGATCAGGGTTTGGCGTAGCCGCGCGGCACCGGCCGTGGTTGCTCGCGAGCTTTGAAGAGGACCTTCAGGAAGGCGGACGGACGGGACCAGACCAGCCAACAGCGTTACGAAGAGAGTTCCTGCCGCGGAGAACGCGAGAGCACGCGGATCAAAGTGTACTTTATCCAGTTGCAAGAAGCCACCCGGCGCCGCATGTACGAGCAGACGCACACAGATGCAACTCATTGTGAAGCCGAGCGCACCGCCGGCGAAGGACAGAACCAGAGTTTCCGTCAGGCACTGGCGGACCAGCCGGCTTCGGCCGGCGCCCAGCGCGGCCCGCATCGCGAATTCATTCCGATGATTGTGCGCCCGAGCGAGCAACAGGTTGGTTACCGTCAGGCATGACATAACAAGCAGCAGGCCAACGGCTCCGAGCAGCATGCGAGATGCTGCTATGGCCCCGTGCGTGATGCGGTCGCGAACGGAGCGGATAATTGGGCGGATTTCGTGGCGCACTTCGGCAGGCACCGTCGCCCGGATACTTTGCTGAAACAGGGGCATCATGCGCTGCCTGGCTTGTTCGGCAGAAATGCCCGGCTTCAAGCGGGCAAACGCGCGCAGAAAGATAGTTGCGGCTGGGTCGTGCAATGTGCGCTCGTCTAATTGACTCGGCTGCAGCAGTTCCACCTCGTTCCCCTCCGGCAATTCAAAATTTGCGGGCAGAACTCCGATGATGCGCGCCCAAGCGTTATCGAGCTTTACGAGTGTTCCGATTGCGTCGGGTCGGGATCCAAAGTAGTTTCGCCAAATCCGATCCGAAATGAGCAGCGTTTTGGGAGCGTTTGGCTGGTCTTCTGCCAACGTGAAATTGCGTCCGGCCAGGGGAGCGACGCCGAGCGTTGGAAGAAAGTTCTGTTGAACAGACACACACGGTAACCGCTCAATATGTGAAGACTCCAGATCACATTGCGTGGGGGTGCGCATGGCCGTCAGTGAGGAAAACACGGTCTGGTGATCGCGCCACTGCACGTACATGTTGGCCATGGCAAATTCATTCGCATCGATCGGCCCATTGACGCCAACCGAAACGAGCTGCTGATCGGCCGAGAAGGGGAGACTTCGAAAGAGCAGCGGATCCACGATGCTAAAGACAGTGGTGGATCCGGCGATGCCTGCGGCGATTGTCGCGATCACCAGAAATGCAAAGCCGGGAGCGAATCGAAGCAGCCGGAAGGTGTGGCGCAGATCCTGAATGAAATCTGCCAGGAGATGCGGTCGATAGAGGTCTTCGATGCTTTCTCGTAGCCGCAGTTTGCCGCCGAGTTGGCGTCTTGCAAGTTCAGCACCTTGTTCTGGAGTGAGACCCAGTTGCCGCTGATTCCATTCGCTTCGCATCGCGATGTGCGATTCGAGTTCCTCGTGCCACTCCTCGCGGCGAAGCCAGCCTTTCCAAAACGGGGTCATGCAAACTTCAGCACTTTCTGAACTCCCGCTGAGACGACGGTCCAATTTGACTCAGTCTCGACGAGGCGTTTTTTGCCGGTTGGCGTTAGGGTGTATACCCGAGCGCGGCGGCCGTTTTCGGTGGTGACCCATTTGCCAGCGATTAGACTGGCACGTTCGAGCCGATGGAGGGCGGGATACAGAGAACCCTCTTCGATTCGAAGAAGGCCTTCGGAAACGGCTTGGATATGGAGAGTGATCCCGAAGCCGTGATTCGGGCCTCGCCCGAGAGTTTTGAGTATCAGGAGTGGCAGCGTTCCCATGAGGTTCTCGCTGGCAATTTGAGCAGAGGATGGAACCATAGCTACGCCACCTTCTTTTCTAGGGTAGCAGGTTCCATTCACGCCTGTGATTCGGGGTCCGGCTGAATCAATCATGGGAACCTGCGAGATGGCGGGGCTGAGCATGCAAGCTATCCCAGATGAATTGAACAGCTCAGCACTTGCCACAAAGCC
>JAFAUR010000721.1 GCA_019243205.1 Acidobacteriaceae bacterium
TGCGGTTAATACAGCACCTTGTAGTCGAATCGGGCCTGCTCGCCCTTACGGGTGGTGCTCTCGGCGTCGCGATTGCGACGGTTGGAGTGAAACTGCTCAGCACAGTCGGTGCAAGCAGTCTTCCCGGAATCGAAACTATAAAAATTGACGGGCCGGTTTTGCTGTTTGCGCTCGGCCTTTCAATCACGACGGGTCTTCTTTTCGGGTTCGCACCGGCGCTCCTTGTGGCACGAAGGGCGGTGGCCGAGGGAGTGCGTCAGGGCGCTCGATCCACTGGTGATCGGGGCACGCATCGAATGCAGCGTACGCTGGTTGCGGTAGAGGTCGCGCTCTCGGTAATGCTGGTGGCAGGTGCGGGACTGTTCGCACACAGTTTCGTTCGTTTGTCGTCAACAAACCCGGGCTTCCGCCCCGACCATGTACTAACCGCTTCCGTGGCTATGAACGATGCCTCCTATCCCGATGAGGCGAAAATGCTCCGATTCACGCGGACCGTTTTGGAAGAAGCCCGCGCGATCCCTGGAGTGGATGCAGCCGCGCTGGCGACGCACATGCCGTTCTCAGGACAAGGATGGGGAAACAGTTATGACGTCGAAGGTCATCCGGCGAAGCCGGGGACAAGCTACGTCGCCCAGATCCGCCCAGTCAGCCCTGACTTCTTCCGGGCTCTTGGAATCGCCATACGGCAAGGCAAGCCATTTACCGAAGCCGATCGTGCCAAGGCGGCGGGCGTGGCAATTGTGAACGAAACTCTCGCCCGGCGCTTCTGGCCAAATGAGCCCGCAATCGGGAAACGCATTCGATACGGCCAGGACTGGCTCACGATACAAGGTGTAGTCGCGGATATTAAGCACGCGCGATTGGACCAGGATACTGATCCTGAAATCTACATTCCGTACGAGCAATTGCCCCCGGGGCTCATGAAGTTTCTAGGTCGCTCGATATACGTGATTGTGCATGGATCGCTGGATCCGGCCAGCATGGGGCCGGCTCTTCGGCGCGTCATACACGCAGCCGATCCGACCATTGCCGTTCGGGGGTTGACGCCGCTCGAGAGCATGATCACTGAATCGTACGCGCAATCGCGTTTCCGAACGGGACTGCTAGTTGCATTCTCTGTCATCGCGCTCGTGCTTGCCGGGGTCGGCATTTACGGTGTGATGAGCTATCTGGTAGCGCAGCGAAGACAGGAGATCGGGGTTCGGTTGGCGCTCGGGGCCACTCGCGGCGGTGTGGTTCAGATGGTTGTCGCCCGTGCTTTGACGGTCAGCACTTTGGGCGTGCTGGCGGGCCTGGTAGCCGCGGCCGCTCTCGCTGGGACCGTGCGAGGACTATTGTACGGAGTTGCCGACTACGACCCACTCGCGTTCACGTTTGCGGCTGGGGCGTTAATCGCTGTCGCGGTTGCGGCGAGCCTCGCTCCGGCGCTCAGGGCAGCCCGGACGGATCCGCTCACATCCCTCCGTGTTGAATGACGCAACATGGAAAAGGAGGTCTGCGTCGCATTAGCACTCCGCATTATGAGTCCGGGTTGCAGGAGATTCAGCGTAGGCCAGAAGGCTTCGATCAGATGATGGGCCAACCGGAAGCTGAGAGCTATCGCAGGATAGATCCGCCCTAACGGCCAAGCGTTTACGAAAAATGCGTGAAATCCGTCCGCCTTACATTTGCTGCCCTTACCGAGTCAGGCGGGAAACTCCCGATCCAGGAGAGCTTTAGCGCCATCCGGTCCTGTCAAGGTCAGCCAGTAAATAGAATCATTGCCGGAGACTGATAACTCGAAATTCAAGAAAGGGCAACATTGCCGCTCCAGACCGATCCATTCGCCGATTTCACCAAGATCTATGACATCGCCGCTTAACGAGAAGCCGAAGCCGTCCGGCAGTTCTGCCCGACCTGAAATCGCGCTTCGCAGGAGGTTGCTCAAGACAGAGTACTGGGACCGGTCACTAATCGCACCCAAATTGCAGGCAATCGGGATAGTCGAATTCGTATCGCTCATCGCAATACGGTCTTACCACGGGGCCCTTCGCGTCCGCAGGAGCCAGAGATCAACGGGCATCGTATGGCGAATTAATTGTGTCGTACCTGATTGCCCGCGCTCGCTTTGTATGTGAATACGGTTCCGAAGCCTTGCAAGCCGCTAAAAAA
>JAFAUR010000731.1 GCA_019243205.1 Acidobacteriaceae bacterium
GGCCGGGCGCGAGCTTCCGGGCGCGCTCGAGTTCTTCGATGAGCTTCGTCTCCGCTCTCGCTCGTGTTCGAACGATTCGCTCCCGAGCTTTGCTTCGAGCCGACGGATGAGCCTATGGCGGTCGATCACGAACGTCTTGCCGACCTGGTAGCCACCGAACTCATGGATGAGCTGGATGGCGCGGCGCCGACAGTGAAGCTGTTCGGCGTCAAGTATTTTTCCGTTCTGGCGACAATTATTTTTCCCGTTGGCCTCACGAGGATTGTTACCGGAGGGAACGGACTGAAGCGGGTTGGTTTTTTGTCCTTTTAGGAGAGAGAATCGTGCGGTGGGAAAGTGGGAAACCTGCTTTTGGTTTTCCACTTTCCCATCCGCTTCGTCGTCGGCCTGTGTGGAATGTGGGAATCGCGTAGCGATTTCCAAGGACTGTGGAAAGCGGGTTGTACTTTCCAGCAGTCCGTCATTTCCACAGGCAAGGTTTTTATTCGGTCGGGGCTTCCGTTTTCGCTTTCTTGGCCTGCTCGACGCGATAGCTCGGGATGTTCAACTCGAGGATGACGCAGTGGTGCACCAGGCGATCAATGGCCGCGGCGGTTGTCATCGGATCTTTGAATATGCCTTCCCACCTGGAAAACGGCAGATTGCTGGAGATCAGAACGCTGCCTCGTTCATAGCGTTCCGCCAATAGGGTGAACAGCACTTCCATCTCTTCGCGGCTCTGTTGGACGTAGCCGAGATCATCGATGATCAGGCCTTCAAATGCAGCCAGGCGCTTGATGAATCGACTCAGTTTGAGATCCCGCTTGGCGACCAGGAGGTCTTGCACAAGCAAAGCCGAGGTGGTGAAGTAGATGCGGCGCCCTCGCGCGATCAACTCTTGCCCAATGGCGCAGAGCAAGTGCGTTTTTCCGCTTCCAGGATTGCCGAAAGCCAAAACATTTTCACAGCGGTCCAGGAACTCCCCTTCGAGTAACGTTTTCGAGATCAGCGCCACTTTCGGCGGCAGCCGCTTCAAGCTGAAGTTCGATAATGCCTTCTCGGCCGGAATGCGCGACTGATTCAGTAGCCGCTCGATCCGCTTCCGCTGACGGTCCTCGCACTCGCGCGTGACCAACTGTAATAGGTAGCGCTCATAGCTGAGCGTCTCACGTTCTGCGAGCCGCGCCGTTTCTTCATAGCAGTGCCGAACGGTGGGCAAGCGGAGCTCGGTGAGTCCCGCCGTCAGTGCCGCTTTCACATCTGTGACTTCTGGTGTGGTCACGCGGCCGCTCCTTCGCCGCACAGCAGCTCATCAAACACAGCCAGCGATACGGGCGCAACCTCAACTGTTGTTAACGGCGGCGGAGCACCGGGCTCGGTGAGATGCGCGACAGCGTCGGCATTCAAGGGATCGCGCCGGCCAAGCAGCACACGAATGACATCTTCTACTATGAACTCGCCGCGCTTGGCAGCCAAGGCAAGGATGTGCAGGTATTCCTTTGCGCCCCGCTTAGGCCCGTGTTCTTCGCGCAGTGCATCGTACGCAAGCCGGAACCAGCTCGTTGGAAACAGATCCTCGCGATAGCGATAGTGTTCAAAGGCGCCCGGCTTGCGAACCAGCCAATCAATGATGTGGCGGTAGTCGATCCGGTGTTTGCTGCGGCCGCGTAGCCTCAGCAACTCCTCGATTTTGCGATCCCCGTACCAGACCTCCACCGTGTCGGACTTGATGCGGGCTTCGACGATCTCACCGATCAAACGGCTGTGCACCGAATACGTGTTGCGATGAACATGAATCAGGCTGCCTGGCGATACTCTGACGCGTTCGCGCCGCATGCTGTCCAGTCGCGTATGCGGCAACGGCCGCAGTTGCGAGAGTTCTTCCGCAAACCGCTCGCGGCGCGCGGCGTTCATCTTCGCAAACAACTTACGCAAGAACTGGTCATAGGCGGCGACCGTGGCAAAATCACGACTGCCGCGCATCATCAAAGCCTGATCCACGGCTTGTTTGAAGCGGTAGTGCCGCTGCTCGATGTCGCCGTTCTCGTGCGCCTCGCCGGCCTGAATCTTCTGTCCGGTCAGGCCATAATGCCGCAGCAACGCTTCATAGGC
>JAFAUR010000756.1 GCA_019243205.1 Acidobacteriaceae bacterium
GATCGTACTATGGAAGTGAAGTGCAAAGTACTACCGCCAGCGTACCCGCAACTCGGGAGCGCGACCTCAATTCCCTTTCTATCCTGACAGCAGTCGTGGTTCTCGCTACCGTCACTATGACCTTCGGCGCCATGATTGCCGTTTTCGTCGTTCGATCGCTTGCTCCGAAATACTGGGGCCACCTGCATGTGCCGGGCATTCTATGGGGAACCACCTGCATCCTGCTCGCCAGCAGCGTCACTTTTGAATCAGCACGGCGTCACTTGAAAGCCAACGATCAGGCCGGCTTCTTCCGCCTGATGTGTTGGACCACCGGTCTTGGCGTGATCTTCCTACTCGGCCAGCTGATGGCGTGGTTTCAGATGCTGCACTCGGGAATCGTGCTTGCCAATAATCCCCACTCGTGGTTTGTGTTCTTATTTAGTGGCCTGCACGGACTCCACATCCTGCTCGGCCTGGGCGGTCTCGTCTATCTCGTGGGTCGCACTCGCGAGCCCGCCAGCGGCCCGAGATATCAGATGAAGACCAGGGTCGTCGCCAAGGGCGTTTCCTTCTTCTGGCACTACCTCGATTTTCTCTGGGTGCTGATGTTCGTGCTGCTGCTACTCTGGCGTCGCTGATTCAGAAGCTCGCGCGACCCGAAACCCATTTCTTGACGACGCCAATCAGTTGCTCCGCCTGAAATGGCTTCGAAAGATAGTCGTTCATCCCCGCCTGGAGACAGCGCTCCCGTTCGCCAACCAGTGCATTCGCAGTAACGGCGACGATTACAGGTTGGGGTCCGTCGAGTTGCCGGATCTGCCGGCTCGCCTCAAACCCGTCCATAGTGGGCATTTGACAATCCATCAGGATTAGGTCGTACGGATTCGCCCGTTGCGCCTCAAGCGCCTCACTCCCGTCTTCGACGAGATCGATCACAAAGCCCGCTCGTTGCAGAATGAGCTTACCCACTTTCTGATTGATCGGATTGTCTTCTGCCATCAAAATGCGCACAGGTCTTCCTGAAACCGCTTCCCCAAGCATGCCTATTGAAAAGATTCACTGACCCTAAAAATTGTAGCGGTATTTTAAGGCCAAAAGAATAGCTTATTCGTAAACATGCGACAAAAGCACGGGAATTTCGCCAGATTTAGCAACTTGGAAGTTAAATAAACTACTTTCAGCGGTTTGTTTCATCCCGTTCCACTTTGCCGTCGCGAATATGAATAATCCGATGAGCATGCGCGGCAATGTCAGGCTCATGGGTCACCAGAATGATAGTGTTCCCTTCCTGGTACAAACGCTCGAACAACGCCATGATTTCTTCGCCTGTCTTCGAGTCGAGGGCGCCCGTAGGCTCATCAGCGAGCAGAATAGAGGGCCGATTCACCAATGCCCTTGCTATCGCGACGCGCTGCCGCTGGCCGCCTGATAGCTCGTTCGGCTTATGATGCATGCGTTTTTCGAGGTCAACGGCCGCCAGCGTAGCCTTTGCGCGCGCCAGTCTCTCTTGAGACGGTACACCGGCATAAATCAAAGGCAATTCCACGTTGTGCAGTGCCGAAGCGCGCGCCAGCAGATTGAATGTTTGGAAAACGAATCCGATCTCTTTGTTCCGAATCCGAGCCAGTTCGTCGTCTTCCATGTCACTGGCGAGTTTTCCGTTAAGGTAATACAGTCCTTTAGTCGGCGTATCCAGGCAGCCGATCAGGTTCATCAAGGTCGATTTACCAGAGCCGGACGGCCCCATGATCGCGACATATTCGCCCCGCCGGATTTCGATATCCACTCCGGACACCGCGTGAATCTCCTGGTCGCCCATGATGTAGGTCTTCCAGAGATCGTAAGTTCGGATAACGATTCCCGCGGTGCGAAGCTGTTCTCCGCGTTGCTCTTTCTCTTCGACTGTAAGATCCTGAACCGGTGTGGAAATGCTTGCCATTGCTGCCGATCGACAAGTTAACCCGCGACCGGAGCCGGAGCAGGTGCTTTGTTGTCTATCTTCACTTTAGCTTCGTTGCGAATAGTCCGAATCACCTGGTAGCTGCCCGTAATGATCTGATCGCCGTCATGCAAACCGTTCAAGACCTCGATCTCGGTAGCGCCGGTAATACCGGTTTTGACCTCACGGAATTCGGCCTTGCCGTTGTTGATAACGAAAACACCCTGCAGTTCCTCGCGCGCCGCCTTTTGTGCCGCGGGATCAAGCGGTCGCGCCGGAGCTTTACCGTTCTTGGGTTGCTCCAGTTGACCCTTCTGACGCACCGTCAGGGCCTGAATGGGAATCGCCGGCACGTGCGAGCGAGTAGCGGTAACGATTTTCGCTGTACATGACAAACCGGGACGAACCATGTCTTCCGGGATGTCGAGAGCGACGACAACTTTGAAGTCCTTCGCTTCCTGGCTTGATGTCTGGCTCTGGGATGCGGCAACGCCGGTCGAACGCACAATCGCGGTGTCGCCGATCTCGATGACGCGTCCCTTGAAAGTCCGGTTCGGAATCGCATCGATCGTTACATCGGCCGATTGGTCAAGCTTGACACTGACGATGTCCGTCTCATCCACGTTAACTTCAGCCGTGATGATCGACATGTCGGCAATCGTCATGATGGTTGACGCAGCCGAATTCTGAATTCCCGGGACCACGGTTTCCCCGACCCGAACCGGCAGATTGGTGACGACTCCGTCGAGCGGTGCTACCGCTTCGTATTGTGAGAGCACGTCACGCGAGCGGGAAACCATCGCTTCAGATTGAGCAACTTTCTTTTGAGCTGAGTCCAGCTGTGCGGCAGCCTGGTTCTTTTGCGCTTGCGCCTGTTCGACTTTGCGCTCGGACGCGGCTAGTGTCGACGCTGCCAAGTCATACAAAGCCTTCTTCGCTTCATAATCCTGCGAAGCGATCAGTTTGGAATCATAGAGCTCTTTGGCGCGCTTCAAGTCGACCTTCTTTTGCTCCAGATCCGCTCGGTCATGTTCGACCTGTGCTTCAGCAACGGAGATGTTGTCGTCGGACGACTTCACGGCAGCTTCTGTCGCCGCGGAATCTGCGAGGGTGGCATTCAGAGCCGCGCTCTGGGCTCGCAGATCTGCCGAAGGCTGAATGTTGGCAAGCCGCGCGAGCACTTGCCCTTTGTGTACGCGGTCTCCCTCTTTCACGAGTATTTGTGTGATTGGCGCCGGGCCCTGCGTATTGGCGCCGATGTTGATGTAGTTCCGGGGTTTTACCTCGCCCGACGCAGTTACCACGGCCGTCAGATCCATCCGCGCTACCTTGCCGGTCTGCACGATGACTACGCCACGCTCGTTGATCTTAATGCTTGCAAAGACCGCTCCGGCGATCAGCACCAACAAGCCCGCCAGAATCAGTACTTTCCATTTAGTTTTCAACTCGGCGCAATCTCCCCGCAGTAATCAGGACGGAACTCCCGATTCCCTTGTTCCCGTATTTCTTGGTTTTTACTGAATTTAGCACGCGGATCAGTACCGACCCGAAGTGCGGATCACACATAGATGCGCTTCACGCGCGCGTGGATGCCGCACAGAACACCATAGGAAATGGTGCCTGCAGCCCTTGCCATCTGCTGGGCGTCAATTGAAATATTGCCTTCACGCCCGAGCAGCGTGACCGCATCGCCAACTGCTATATCCGGCACGTGGCTCACATCGATCACCGTCAAGTCCATCGAAACAGCGCCAAGCATCGGCGCCAGCTTGCCTTTGGCGATGACACTGCCCTTGTTCGAAAGCCGGTGCGGGATGCCATCGGCGTAGCCGGCAGCGAGCACGGCCACCCTCATGTCGTGAGGGGCTCTGAACATCCCGCCGTATCCGATGAGAGCTCCAACGGGGATATCCTTCACCGAAAGCACCGACGCCCGCCAGGTCAAGGCAGGTTTGACATTCAGGACTCTCCCCGGCGCATGTCCGCGCGCGGGCGACACATAACCATAGATGGCATGACCCGGACGAACCATCCGACCCCAGGCCGCACGGCGAGCATACGCCACAGGAATCGTGCTCGACAGATGTAAGAACGCCGGATGGATCCCAGCATTGGCTAGACCGGCGGCGGTGTTTTCAAACAGCTTCAGCTGCTCTGCCGTTTGGGTGCTGCCGTAGTCGGCTGCAGACGCGAAATGAGTCATAAGCCCCTCCAGTTCCGCACCCTTCGCATCCACGATTGCCTGTGCGATAGCCGGCGCGTCTGCTCGCACTCCGAGCCGCCCCATCCCGGAATCGATTTTCAGGTGATATTTCAGCCGTTTGCCCCTCGCCTGTGCGAGACGGTCCAGTTCGCACAGGTCCGCAAAAGAGTGGATGACCGGCGTCAGATCGGAAGCGATCATCGCTTCGCGGGTAAAGGGTAGAAAATCCGCCATGACCAGGATGCGCGTTTGAATGCCCGCTTCGCGCAGTGCGATTCCCTCTTCCGTGTTGCTGACAGCAAGCCAGCGGGCTCCCTCGCGCTCTAAGGTTCGAGATACTTCGACCGCCCCATGCCGATAGGCATCGGCCTTCACGACAGGCATCACTTCGATGTCCGGACCGACGACTTCGCGAATCGCGCGAAAGTTTGCGGCGATCTGTGGCCGCGATACTTCTACCCATGAGCGGTACGGGTATCGCTGCGAATTATCCTGCACTGGTGAGCTCACTTCCTGCGGCTCACCTCCTGCAACAACGCCTCGTACTGATCGGTTACGGTTCTCCAACTGTAACGCTCTTCCACTCTCTTCATCGCACGGCGGCCCCAAGCTTCGCGCTCTCCCGCCTGCACGTTCAACGCCCACTCCAATTTCTCCTCGAGATCAACATCGAACGATACCGCCGCGTCTCCTGCTACTTCCTCGCTCTCGGGCGTCCGTAAGTAAAGCACCAGCGCGCCCCGGCCCATGGCCTCGATCAGTGCGGGGTGCGTCCCTCCGACCTCCGTCGCCTGCACGTACACGGAACAGTGCGACTGCAATTGCTGGTATCCGCTGCCATAGATGGCGCCAGGAAACAGGATGCGGCGATCCGTAGTATCTTTCACCTGCCGGATGTAATCCGCGGCGTACGGCGCGTCCCCAACTAGAACAAGTTTCTGACACGTCTGAATTTTCTCGAAAGCCTGGCGAACCGCAAGCGCATTATTCTCGGGTTCGAACCGGCTGACGTAGAGCACGTATTGACCTGGATTCAGCCCCATCGACTCCAGGCAGTCCCGAGCCTCGACTTTACCGACTTCGGCGCCGTAAGGAATGAAGAACGAGTTCTTGCCGTAACGTTTGAGATAGTATTCGCGAATCTTTTCCGCGTCGCTGACGACGGCGTTTGGACACCACGTCGCGAGCCACTCGGAAAGCTGATACCAGGCCTTGGCAATCCGGTTCCATTTCTTGCGATGACGTTCGAGACCGTCAACGTTCAGAACTGCCGGGACCCCGAGAAGGCGGGGAAGCGACGTGAAGATTGCATTGGCCGCATTGCAGTAGAGCACCGCATCAAAGCGGCGCAATAGCAGATCGAGTGTGGATATGGCGGTATGCGCGACCGTATCGAAATACTTGTGTCGGACAGTTGGAAGGTAGCGCAGACGGACGCCCCGATAGGCCGACTCGGGGTGCTTCTGCCGGCAGTACACGGTCACCTCATGCCCGCGTTCCACGAGTCGAACCGAAATTTCTTCTGCAAACGTCTCGAAGCCACCGTAATTCGCCGGGATTCCGCGAGTTCCTAGCAAGGCAATGCGCATCAGCGCTTCGAATCCGGCAGCCCAGCGAAAAGCGGAATCATATAAGACTCAGGCGCCCGGCGTCGCCGCATGATGGCCCGTCGCTTCGACCAGGTGCGACCGAATAGTTTCAAAACGATGATAAAGGCGGGCAACGAGCTCCATTCGCGAAACAGGCACCCGCCTATAACCAGCAAATCGCGAATGCAGATCGCGACGATGTGGCGCAGGTACAGTTTCCAAGTCGCGTTCTTGATGCGCATCAGGAAACGGTTCTTCACAGAGTGCATGTTCACGAGTCCGTTTACCGATCGGCGATCGTCGGGAAAAACGTTGCGCACGTGGTACGCGAGGGCTTCGGGAACGTAGAGACATTTCCAGCCAAAGAGCTGCGCCCGCCAGGCGAGGTCGGCATCCTCACGGTAAGCAAAAAAGTCGTTGTCGAAGAACTCTCCTCCGATCGAAACATCTTCTATCATTTTGCGCCGGTACAGACCGGCAGCCCCGGTGACACCGAAAACGTACTCCGGCAGATCGTACTGGCCGTGGTCCGGTTCGCGACTGCCGCGATCGAAGTGTCTCAAGTTCGGTGTGAAGTAGATACCGGTCGAGTCGAGCACCGGTTCGTTCGGAATCGTGAAATCCGGCCGCATCGCGATCAGCTTGCCGGAGACACTTCCGACGGAGACATCCGGACCGGCGCTGGAAATCGCGCTCGAGAGGAAGTTC
>JAFAUR010000191.1 GCA_019243205.1 Acidobacteriaceae bacterium
CCACTCCAAATAGAGAGGACGTGATATTTCCAATGATCGGTCCGGGATTGTTGTGGTTCAGAATATTGCGAATCGAAAGCGACACCGCGAGGTTGTAGGGGTGACCGGTGCTCACCGAATTGCCGCCGGAACGGCCACCGAATGGCCCCGTATCTGGCCGCCTCCCACCGGTTGCAATCGAACCCTGCCCCGAAGGACCGAATGCGAATACTTTCGAAACCCGTAGGTTCAGCATAAAGGTTGCGGGACCGCGGCCATAGTTCCGAGACAAAATCGGTTGGCCGGCGATGGGATTCGGGTCAAGCAAACCATAAACCATCGAGACCAGGCCTGGCCTGTTTGGATCTGTTGCGATTCCCGGGCGGCCGTTGAACAGGGTTGTCCCCTAGAGATCCTGACCAACCGTGATGTTGTAAGGTGCGCCGGAGTCGGCAATGAAAGCGGACTGAACCGCAATCCACGCTTCGTATTGATAGAACCGCCGAACGTTACCTGGTTTCGAATGTCGGTGGACGCTGGCCCGTACTCGCCGGAGAAGTTATACGGAGTGGCGGGGAAGCGGCCCACACCGAATCCTGTGTGCTGATCGCGGGATTGAAATCCGTGTTCTACGGAGGAGACGAGTAATCGGTGTTGCTCATCGCGCGGTTGTAAAAATACGAACCGAACAGTGAAACAGATTCACGTTCGAATTCACATTTGCGATGAGCTCGTTTTGATTGCAGAGGCCGCCAGATTCGACCAGAAACACTGGATTTGAATGACCAAGCGGGTAACTTCCACTTCCCGGAACTTGCGGATTGTAAGTACCCGGAAGCGGCGCATTGATGTCGTTCGTAAGGAATTGATGGACGCCATGTGAGTTGACCTATGTCAGCACCAGGCTTGTGTGAGCCGGCAGTATTAGCGCGATAGATTTGTCCATTGACATTGAAGTGATCAATGTTTACCTGAAAAGCCGCCTCCACGTCGCCCAGTGTGCCCCTGGCACCCGCGAAGAAATTGTCGGGACCAACGCTGACGATCTGCAGGTTCTGCGCAGTTAAAGAGTCTTCAACAGTCTTGACCTCACCATCGCTGGGTGCAAACATCGCAACGAAATCCGCCGGACTCAGCCAGTGACGATAATTGGGCGATTGCGGGTTATAAAAGAGGCTGACATCGATAACTTGTGATGTGTCTTCCGGTCCCATGTCTTGCGCCGTCAGCGGGAAGTTCGGGGTATTGTTGGCAATAACCTGGCCCCAACGGTTTGAGCGTTCGTACTTACTGCACCGAAAACGAGCAGTCCAACACCCAACAGCAGCATCAGGATAACGTTCGGGGAGGTCCTGCGGGTAGGGTGAGTTCTAGAGACAGGCATAACTCCTCCGTCTTAGAAGTCACGAGACTTCCAATTACTAACCGGGCTTTCGGACTTACTCCGCGAGCCTTATGGCTCAAATAGAAAAAGCCGAAGTGTCAGCTGAATTCTAGGGAATACCGCGGTCAGAGTACTATCGATCCTAGCTATAGTCTTCTAGGGTCGTAATAGTACTTTCGGGCTAGGGGCTCGGGCGCTCGTTCCTGTCCCACGTGTGCTCCCAGATCATCATCGCGAGGCGCGTGCTTCCGTTGGGCCGTACTGCTTGCTGTATTTGTCTCGCGCGTTGTAGATCGTGAAACTACCGTCCTGGTTCACGGTGGCCTTTAAATAAAAGCCCGTATCCGCTTCCTCGACGTTTGCCAAAAACGGATCGGAAGCATTGTGCTCTTTGCCTCCGGCATCCGCGAAATGCAGCTGCCAGATGTCTTCAAGACCGGGCGAGGATTTCACCGTGTCCCAGGCTACAGGCGCGGCGCCCTTCTTCGACCCGTTATCGAAAACTGCAACCCGAGGCGCGAGTGCGTGAATCAGCGCCGGGCTGTTGCTCATGTCCATGCCGTGATGCGACACAACCAGCAGGTCCGCATGCCCGAGCTTATTCGTCGGGCACATCAGCTCCAGCTCCTTATTCCACGTGAGGTCGCCGAGATCAACGATCTTCATCTGTCCGAACGTAATCACCAGACCAACCGAACGAGCGTTCTCGGTATTGTCGACCGGATGCTTCTCGACGCCCGCACAGAACTTATTGGACTGCCCGGCGCCGGGAAGCGGCTGATCGATGAGATTGACATCGGCACTAACGACAGTGGCTTCGAAGCCTTTGATCGGCAGATGGTCTCCGGGCTTGACGGTGACGTGATTGGCGTGGGCGATAGCGGTCTGGTAATCGCTGTAAAGGTGATTGACCGCGTTCGTCTGTTCCCGATTCGGTCCGTGGTCGATGAAGGTGCCGACCGGGATCTTGGCGATAAGCTGCGGAACACCACCGACGTGATCGGCGTGGAAATGAGTGATGAGCACGTAATCGATGCGCTTGATTTTGGCGAGTTTGGCCGCTGCGGCGATACGGTTCGCATCGCGGTACGCATTGTATCCCCAACCTGTATCGATGAGAAGCGATTGTCCGCCCGGCGTGACAAAAAGTGTCGACTGGCCGCCTTCGACATCGATAAAAAAGATTTCGAGCGGCTTCGAAGACGCAAGGCTGAGCATGGCCGGCAGCACGGCCAGCAACACAAGGCGGAACAACATTCTCATGTGACCCGATCGTATCAAAGGAAGCGCTGGGAACAAGTGCAAACTGTTATACGTACTCTGAGTTACAAGGAATAGAGAAGGAGAGCGCGAGATAGAGTGCCGTTCTGTACGAACTGCGGGGGTAACGTGGGCGGGAACGCGAGGTTCTGTCCGAACTGCGGCACGCCGCAGCCGAATGCCCAAATGCCCGGCGAGCCTCAATTCACTGACTTCTTGAGCGGGATGAGTGACCGCACTGCATCCATTCTGTGTTACATACCCGTTTTCGGTGTGATTCCAGCAATTGTGTTCCTGGCGGCACGCAAGTACCGTTTGAATTCCCGTGTTCGTTTCGACGCGTTTCAGGCCCTGTACCTGTTTGTTGCGTGGCTGATTGTCTCATCGGCGATCCCGACTCTGTTATTCACTGGCGTACCCGGCGCGGGTTTGGAGAGCGCCGTTCTTGGGCTGTTGAAGCTTGCGATCTTTATCTGCTGGATCTATCTGCTGATCAAAGCGGCTCAAGAGCGGCAGGTACGGCTTCCGATTATAGGAGATCTCGCCGCGCGATCCACTACCGAGCAGCTGTAAGCGCATTCGCTGGTTTGGGCTGCGCCCGAGAGATGTATGGATTCAACTCCGAGGCGTGTTCGCGAACCCAGTTTCCCCAACTCATGCCGACGGGCTCGCAACCGGAATGATACAGACGGTTGCTTCGCAACAGGCGGAAGCGCATATCGGGAACGGGCAACGAGACGATCATCTTGCGCCGGTGTGCGGCGTGCTGCCAGGATTTTGCGAGACTCTCGAAACTGTGCACTTCGGGCCCGGCAATGTCCGTCAGGCGTCCGCTTCGCGGCTCCCGAACGGCCCGCGTGAGGACCTCCGCCACCGCGTTCGCTTCGATGGGCTGAAGACGTCCACCTCGAGGTGTAATCATGAGCGGTCCGCGGATCATCAAACCCAAGAAGTAGGCGACGAGCTCATGAAACTGCGTTGCTCTCAAAATCGTCCAGCGAATGCCGCTCTCGATCAGCATTTCTTCGCAGGCGAGTTTGGCCCTGTAGTACGGGAACCAAGTCAGGTGGTCGATGCCTACGATGCTGACGTAAACGATATGAGAGATTTTGTCGTGATGTGCGGCATCGATCAGATTGCGCATCGCCGCGATATCAGCATCGGGATTTGCTGCACCGGAGGAGGCGCAGTGAATCACCGAATTCATGCCGCAGAGGGCGGAATCCAGGCTCGTCTTTCTGAGGAGATCGCCCGCAACTTGCCGGAAGTACGCGGCGGGGTGCGGATTTCGTGTTAATGCCCAAAAATTTAGCCCGGCGCGATCGAGCTGCGAGCAGACATGCTGCCCGAGTACGCCAGTTCCGCCGGTTACGAGGATGTTATTCATTTCGCAGTTTTGGCCAGTCAGAAATTCGATGATTACGGACGCGAATACGTTGGCGCGATTTGGAAAAATCGTCCGGGCCGAACTTGTATTATAATTATTCATTGCAGTGAATAAATACACAGACCGGCGACAGGTCGGCGTAATCGGCTTTCGGGGGTACAGCGGAGCTGAATTAGTGAGAATTTTGCGGCGGCACCCCGGCGTCGAACCTGTTCTCCTGGAGCACCGTTCCGATCCGGCGCCGGAGGTGCAACCGCTCGGGCGCACTCCGCTCCAGACCATCCCGGCAACGCTGGAGGCGATCAGGCGCGAGCAACTGGCGCTTGTTTTCCTGGCGACTCCGGCTGCAGTTTCGATCGAGCTCACGCCAGGGATTCTGGAAACCGGGTCTGTCGTCATCGATCTCAGCGGTGCATTTCGCTTGCGCGATGCCGAGACGTATTCCCGCTGGTATGGGGAACGGCACACTGCGCCGGAACTGTTTCATCAGGCGGTCTACGGCCTCCCTGAGTTCTACCGCGACCGGCTACCGGGAGCACGGCTGATTTCGAATCCGGGCTGCTACCCGACAGCAGCTAATCTGGCCATACGTCCGCTGATCGACGCCGAAGTGGTGGATAGAAGCCGCGGTATCATTTGCGACGCAAAATCCGGAGTCAGCGGAGCGGGACGAAAAGCATCGCTTAAAACGAGTTTTTGCGAGGTGGACGAGAATTTCTCGGCTTACGGGTTCATGGAGCACCGGCACGTGCCGGAAGTGTTGCAGAATTCCGGCTTAGGCGAGCGGGAATTTACGTTCACCGCACAATTATTGCCGCTCCACCGTGGGATTCTGGAAACGATCTATGTGCGAACACAACGGATTGGTACAGCCGTAGAATTACTGGCAATTTACGAGGAATTCTATAAAGACGAGCCTTTTGTGCGGCTGTACGCACCTGGAAAAATGCCAGATTTGCGAGCAGTCCAGCATACGAATTTTTGCGATATCGGCTTTATCTTCGACTTAGACAGCCAACGTGCGACGGTTGTTGCCGCCGAGGATAACCTCGTGAAGGGCGCGGCGGGCCAGGCCGTACAGAATATGAATCTGGCTCTTGGGTTTCCGGAAACGGAGGCGCTGCTTTGAAAGTTCTGGTCAAAGTGGGAGGTACGCTTCTCGAGGATAACCACACCAGGCGGTGCATAGCGGAGCAGTTGCGTGCTCTTCGGGAAGAATGCCAGGTGACAACTGTGCACGGCGGCGGTAAGCAGGTGACGAAGTACCTGGAAAATCACGACACTGCGAGCAGCTTTGTCGGAGGCTTACGGGTATCGGACAACGCCGTCATCGATGCGGTCGTAAAGGTGATCGCCGGAACTGTAAACAAGCAATTCGTTGCAACACTCATCGCGGCCGACTGTCCGGCGGTGGGGCTGTCGGGCATTGACGGAGCGCTGACGAAAGCGGCGCAACTCTCGCCGGAACTCGGCCAAGTCGGCGACCCGCAACATTCTGACGGGCGTCTGCTCAATCTGCTGGTCGAAGCAGGCTATCTCCCGGTGATTGCTTGCGTGGCGGTGGGAGCGGCGGGCGAGATCTTCAACGTCAACGCGGATCGGATGGCGGTCTCGTGCGCGGCAGGATGGGGCGCGGACACTTTGCTGTTTCTAACGGATGTGCCTGGGGTGAAAGATGCGGAAGGAAAGCTGATCCCGCGTCTGACACGTGAATCGGCACAAGAACTCATTCGAACGGGCGTGGCGCAGGGCGGCATGCAAGCGAAGCTCGAGTCCGCAAACCTCGCGCTTCGAAACGGAGTCACTGACATCATCATTGCGTCCGGGCGTGAGCGAGACGTGTGCCACCGGGCACTGCGCGATGCCGGCGTAGGAACACGATTAACTCGGGCGGTGAGCGCATGACCCAGACTTCGGTGGCGGTGCGGAAGGCGGGCATGCGCGATATCCCCAACGTGCTTGGCCTGATTAACTCCTATGCGGCGAACGGGATCATGCTTCCGCGCACGGAGTTCGAAATGTCGGAAAACATCCGAGATTTTTCCGTCGCCTACGACGGAGATGTTCTCGTCGGGTGCGGCGCGCTTCATTTTTATACTCCGACCAGTGCGGAGGTGCGTTCGCTGGCGGTGCTGCCCGCCCTGAAACAGCGCGGGGTAGGGCGCGCGGTGGTAGAAGCGCTCGAGGAGGAAGCGCGAGAGAACGGACTCGAATCCATTTTTGCGTTTACCTACGTGCCGCAGTTCTTCAGCAGATTGGGCTTCTTTGAGGTCGAACGGGGTGAGCTGCCGCTCAAAGCATGGAAAGACTGCCTACGGTGTCCGAAGTTCCACAATTGCGACGAAATCGCAGTAATGAAATATCTAAAAGTGCCATCTAATCGAGAGTTGGCTGTTCGCAATCCAGTGTTTTTTGGCGGTCACGATCTGGTTCAGCTTCCGATTATTAGCAAACCTAAATCTTAGCCGACCTAATTCTCGCATCAGTTCTGATTTTACCAATGCCGCAAACTTATTTTATACGTGAATTAATAAGCTAAATTTGCTGTATTCCTAGTATTTTCCACTGGCATTCACGAAATATCCTGGCTATACTCGTGACGTACTACAGGTACTTAGAGTACTATCAGGAGGCTAACTGATGCGGGCATTAACGATGGATGTCAGGGAATCGGCAGGCCGCATTCTTTGCTGCACCATCTTTAAACCAACCGGCCGAAAGTTGCTGGCCAAAGGTCACGTGCTGAGCGAGGAAGATATTCGCTTGCTCCAGACTGAAGGCATGCAACAGGTGTGGGTGACGGAGTTGGAGGATGGCGAGGTTGGAGAGGACGACGCGGTAATCGCGGTCGCACAAGCAATGTGCTGCGGCTCGGTGGAGATCCGGCTGGCGGCGGGGGGACGAGCCAATCTGATCGCCTCCGAGAACTGCTGCACCCTGGTCGACGACGAGCTGCTGAAGCAGATTAATTGCACGGCGAGCCTGGTGATTGCAACACTGCCGAATTACCGGTTCGCGCACGCGGGGGAGCGGCTGGCCACGGTGAAGAGCGCGCCGTTTGCGGTTGCGAAACCGCAGCTAGAAGCGATTCTATCCATCCTTTCAGAACGCGGCGAGATCCTGCAGGCGCGGCCCGTTCGCAAAGCTGACGTCGCGGTTCTTTATACGGATCCTGTCGACGGGGAGAGAGCGCGCACGCTTTTCGAAGGCGTAGTACACACGCGCCTTGATCGTTTCGGCGCGAATCTGCGATTTACTCTCAGCGCAATTGAAGAAGAAGAGCAGGTGACGAAGAAACTGACACACCTACTGCGAATGAAGCCGGCATCGATTCTCGTCGCTTCGACCACAGCGCCGGCAGGGCCCGAAGATGTCATCGGGCGAGCGCTAACCAGGCTGGGGGCGCATCTGGAGCGATTCCTCGCCCCCGTCGAACCCGGCAATCTGATGATGCTCGCTTACAAAGACGAGGTGCCGATTATCTCCGCCCCCTGCTGTTTCCGTTCGCCAAAACCCAATGTGCTGGACGTAGTGCTGCCGCCCATGCTGGCGCAATACCGGATCTCGGGCTGGGAGATTGCTTGCCTGGGCCACGGCGGCCTCCTGAACTGACCTTTCCGACACGCTTCGAACCAGGCTCGGAACCGCGCTCCTGCGAGGCTCCGAGCCTATTTTTATATGGCGAGCCTCCGCCTCGCTTATACCTACGCGGACTCCGCGGCCAGCTCTTGCCGCAGTTCGACGTCAAGACCGGCGAGAATCTGAGGAATGAGTTGGGTTTGCCCAGCCTTACGCAAAGCGGTCTTCCGCTCATCATCAGTGTGACAACCAGGCCAGCCAGGCAAATATCTGTTCGCAGCCTTCCACCTCGGCTACAGCCTGGAGCAGCAGTACGAGATCGCTGACAACGTTTACATCACGAAAGGCACTTCAACATGGAAGTTCGGAGTCGATTTATCGCGCGCACTCCTGAATGACGAGTCGTTATACAGCGTTGCGGCGGAAATCATCAAATCCGCTACTTGCAGACGAACTCGAACGGCAGTACGGGTTCGGTTGCGAGCCGAACGCGATCACTCTTTCTTCTGCTGCATTCCGTATTAGTATCGTTTGAACAGCGGCGCGGTCTACGTACAGAACGACTGGAAGGTCCGGCCGAACCTGACATTGAACCTCGGGTTGTGGCATTCATTGCAACGGACTCGAACGGAACTTTACAACCACCAAGGGTTCTACGATCCTTCGAAGGCCATTACCGAGACGTTACCGAAGCCGTGCCCCTTGCCCGATCGTGCCGCGTCGTCCGCTTCCTCGGAATCGGCACGATTAATCAGGCGATTGTGGTTTC
>JAFAUR010000297.1 GCA_019243205.1 Acidobacteriaceae bacterium
CGGCGAACTGTCAGGCTCTGGTGCACAAGCATTTGCCGAATGCACTGATTGTCGCCGATCGGGTTCCTGTCATCGGTGGGCTGCGGGGTAAAGCGGAAAACATTCGTTCGGAGTTTTCGGCGAACGACGGGAAGAGCATAGGAACAATCTGTTACGTATGTGTCCGGGACGGACATGAAACGGTTGGTCGGGGCGAGTGGATTCGAACCACCGACCTCCTGGTCCCGAACCAGGACGCCACGCAAAAACAGCAAGTTAGCAGGATTGATACTCGTTTCGAATAATCGCTATCCGCGCTTATTTTTCAGACACTTGCGCGGATCATCAAGGTACAAGTTGGCAGCGCTTAACAATCCTTCGATACACGGCATCCCCATAGCCGTTTGTTCTCATTCCTGCGGCCAATCGCGTAACTGAAGCTCCCGCACGATCTATGTCGCGTTCTTGCCTTACCACTTCGACTCTCGAATCAGAAGATTGGGCGGGACTTTGATTGTTAAGGGTTTCGAGCCATTTTGAAACGGAGTCCGTATGCGAAAGTCCCTATAGCAACACGTCTCTTGCAAGATGGGGAAGACCGCGCGTCCGAACCACCTACAACGCCGAATCCCGTGTCACCGAGATCGGCGTGCGTTTGGCGTTAGGCGCAAAGCGCAGCGATGTTATGAGTCTTCTGCTCCGGGGCGCTTTCGCGCTCATCGTTCTGGGATTGATAGTTCGGAGGAAACGGCCCGAGGCGCCAAACCGAGCAAACTCCTAATCGAGATCGAAGGCTTTACCTTCGTCATCAGTGAACTGTCCGCGACCTCAGACCCACGCTTTTCGACGGGCTTCTTACGCGCCATTGGAAACTTCGGGCCGGAACTGCCGCTCCCTCCATCGCCGATTGTCGCGCCATGCGTTCCTTTCGTTCGTGTCTGGGCCACGCCCAGTCATTCGCTTATCGAAAATGACGCGCGCTTCACATCACCACTGCGTCCCAGCACTCTCACGCGGCGTCACTTCCGATCAAGGCTAGCGACGATTAAGGAACTGCTGCCAGCACTAAACCCTAACAGTGACGGCACACGGATTCTTCGGTTTTGAAAAGTGTACATCCTGAGCCTGATCCACCAAACGGTCGATGAGCTCAGTTCTGCTTACCATGAGTCGTATGAGCACGAATCCGATTCCCGAGGGGTATGCTACGGTCACGCCGTACCTGGTCGTCGCTGATGCGCTCGCCACGTTTGCCTTTCTGGTGCGAGCCTTTGACGCCCGGGAGATCCGGCGCTCGCCGCTTTCGGATGGAACCGTGTTCAACATTGAGGCTCGGATCGGAAACTCGATGGTGATGGTCGTGCAAGGACGACCCGACCATGAAATTCGACCGATGTCGTTCTATCTGTACGTTCCTGCTGTGGATGCGGTGTACGAGAAAGCGCTGCAGGCGGGAGCGGTCTCTGTGCTGGAGCCTGCCGATCAGTTCTATGGGGACCGCTGTGCGGGGGTGCAAGATCCTGCTGGTAACACTTGGTGGATTGCTTCTCGCCTCGAGAACCTGACGAGCGCCGAGATTGGGCAGCGCATCCGGAACCTCACCGCCCCTTCGTTTTAATCGCGTTGTCCCAGATAGCCCGATTCAGCCGCTCTCGGAGGGATGAGCTGATTGATGTCCCCGGTTACACCTTTCGAGTTCTCGTGACCAGCCAGACGCAAGCTGGCGAGGAGGTCTGGCGCGACTACAATCGGCGCGCCGATGTGGAGCATCGGATCGCTGAGTTGAAGCATGATCTCGTGGCGGATGGCTTTTGCATGAAAAGTTCTTCGCTACCGAGGCTGCGTTTCGGGTTGTGCTGCTGGTCTTTAATCTGCTCGCCGAAAATTCCAGGTCGGCTTCCAATACACCCCTGTGCTTTCCATCACGACGTATATAACTCCAAACTCGTTGAGCCACTTTGCTGATTCGAGAATCTCGGCCCTTACCGTGCCAAACCGCCGCTGAATACGCTCTCGTGCCTGCCCTCTGTATCAAAATGCATGCTGTGATCGAGCTCTTATGCACGTCCAACCCGCAACACCGTGCGTTGATGACCTCCTTATTCATCCGCTGTTGTGCCGCGCGCGGCATGGACAACTTGATAAGCACAACTCCTAATTCAGTATTTCTATGTAGACAGCTTGCTCTTCGAGTTTGCCAGAACCGAAGCCTGCACTAACGCGAAGTCGGTTCTGGACAGGCGCCGCGATGAATCGAAACGTATTGGGGAGGTGGCCATCAAACCACCAGCGACACCCCATTACTGTGCCGGCGTTTTCCGATCGGGAAAATCGACGATGTTCAAATTCAGCGGAAATTGTCGTTCGCGTGGAGACGACGTTTGCAGCCGGCCTTCGCCCCACTCTCCTTCGACACCCGGTGCCGCGGCGAATTTCGACGCTGATACCTGTCCGTCGAAAGCGAACGAGTCGATTACATAAGGCAGACCATTCGACCCAAGTACAGAGGGGCTGTCCATGATGTGAAAATGCAGGTGTGGGCCTGAGGTATTGCCGGTGTTGCCTAGTTTCGCGAGAATCTGCCCGCGTTTGACACGCTGCCCGGGCTTAACCAGGACGGAATCTTTCTGCAAATGCGCGTAGAATGCAAAGAATCCGTTGCCGAGATCGAGCACAATATGATTGCCGTCGACGTTATGGATGTTAAGGGTTCTTGGGTCCGGCAAGCGGCCGGGAACTTGGTTGTCGAGTGTGTCGAGCGTATCAACAACCGTTGCGTCGGCTACGGCCATTACGTCGGCTCCGTAATCGGGGTAACTGTGAACATCGGAAGGATCTCCGTGGACGAGGCGTCCCGCGCCATCCAGCAGCATCCAATCGATTGCGAAGCGCTGGGCGA
>JAFAUR010000467.1 GCA_019243205.1 Acidobacteriaceae bacterium
TGTTTCTCTATGCATCCCGTGATTACAAGATCCACAGACTCATTTCTAAGGGCGCAACACAGGACAACGCAATCGAACAGATCGACACAACCGACAAAGCGCGAGCTTCGTTCGTCCAGCAGTATCTCGGGCTGAAATGGCCCGAACCCGAGCTATATCACGCGATGTTCAATACCGAGATGGGGGAGTCTTGTACGGCCACGATGCTCATTGAGTGTGTCCAACAATTCGAGCGTGAGACTGAGGCATCAATTATCACCGGAAGGGAAAAAGCATGAAAGCAACGCAGCAACTTCACGATTTGGGGCAGAGTCTATGGCTCGACAATATCACCCGCGACCTGCTCGACAACGGCACTTTGAAACACTATATCGATGATCTTTCGATTACGGGTTTGACCTCTAATCCGACGATCTTCGAGCATGCCATATCGAAAAGTAGTTCGTATGACGCGGAGGTTGGCCGCCTGATGAAGACGGGCATGTCGGGCGAGGAATTGTTCTTCGAACTGGCATTGCAGGACTTGACGCGAGCTGCCGATCTGTTTGCGTCAGTTCACGAACGCACGGCGGGTGCTGACGGCTTCGTTTCCCTTGAGCTGTCACCGCTTCTCGCTTACGACACCATGCAATCTGTATCGGCAGCAAAGCTTCTGCACGGCAAAGGAAATCGTCCGAATCTGTTCATCAAGATTCCCGGCACAAGTAACGGCGTGCCGGCGATTGAGGAGTCGATCGTGAACGGTATCGCTATTAATGTCACGCTGCTTTTTTCTCGCGAGCAATACCTTGCATCGGCGGAAGCATATATGCGGGGCTTGGAGCGGCGCGTGTCCGCGGGGCTCAGCCCGGATGTTCGCTCGGTCGCTTCAGTCTTTCTGAGCCGTTGGGATGGCGCTACTATGGACAAGGTTCCTGGTGCGCTGCGCGATAAATTGGGCATTGCAATTGGGCAACAGGTCTACAAAGCGTACCGGGACATGCTGGAGTCAGATCGCTGGCAGCGGCTGGCGAATTTTGGTGCTCGTCCGCAGCGGCTGCTTTTTGCCAGCACGGGAACTAAAGATCCAAAGGCGTCGGATGTTCTCTATATCCATGCACTTGCCGCGCCGAACACGATCAATACCATGCCGGAGAAGACTCTGCTTGCGTTCAGCGAGCATGGGAACGTCACCGGTGCACTTCCACGAGATGGCGGAGAGTGTGAACGCGTCCTCACCGACTTCAGAAACGCAGGGATCGACCTCGACAAGCTTGCCGCGGATCTGCAATCGGATGGCGCCAAGGCTTTTGATGAGTCCTGGAGCGAGTTGCTCGACGCGATAGAAGCCAAAGGAAAAGTGCTGCAAGGAGCCGCCTAGGTCTGGCAAAGGGCCCGCCACATGCCGCAGTGCCGGAAGAGGAGCGTATTCGATGTTCGGGAACGAAAGATCATACGACGCAGTAATCATCGGGGGTGGGCCGGCGGGGATCATTGGTGCGGTTGCGGCGGCGAACCGCGGCCGTCGCGTTGCCGTAGTGGACAGCCACGCCGAGCTAGGCGGAGCCGGTGTCAATACGGGTACTGTTCCGAGTAAGACGCTGCGTGAAACAGCGCTCGCTCTCTCGGGCATGCGGTCGCGAAAGTTGTATGGCGTCGATCTGTCGCTTCGTCGTGACGCGACCGTATCTGACTTTCTCCGGCACCAGCTCAATGTCAAGGCCGGTCTTAACGCGATGCTTTCTGAGCGGCTCGAAGCCTCCGGTGCGGATGTCTATCGTGGAACGGGTTACTTCGCAGATGCACACACAATTCGAGTACGGCCGGCGGCAGGCAATGATGAAGTCTCGTTAGCTGGGGAAAAGATTCTTATTGCCACCGGCTCCGCACCCGTTCGCCCCGCCCTCTTTCACTTCGGCAGCCCGGGTGTATACGATTCCGACAGCATTCTCCAGTTGGATGAAGTGCCGCGGAGCTTGGCGGTTATAGGTGCCGGCGTAATCGGGAGCGAATATGCGTGTACCTTCGCCGCGTTAGGGACGCGTGTAAACCTAATCGATGGCCGTGGGATTCTCCTGCCTTTCCTGGATGGGGAGGTCTCCCGCGCGCTCACCGCTGCGATGCAATGCACCGGCATAACCTTTCATTGGAACGAGCGGGTGGTGTCCTGCGTGATAGAAGATGGGGACAGGATTACGCTGACATTATCATCGGGCGAATCGCTGACCGTAGATGCCGTTCTGGTGGCTGCCGGCAGAAGAAGCAACACCGAAGCCCTCAATCTCGCGGCGGCGGGCCTGACGGCGAGTGAGCGTGGTCTCATCCGCGTTGACGAGCATTTCCTGACGGACGTTCCGCACATCTATGCCGCAGGAGACGTGGTCGGATTTCCGGCGCTTGCCTCAACCAGCATGCAGCAAGGCCGCCATGCAATGATGCACGCGTTCGGGGCGGATGTGTCTTCAGCGGCCTTTCGTCTGTTACCGACTGGCGTTTACACGATTCCCGAGGTAGGCATGGTGGGTGATACGGAGGAGTCGCTCAAACAAAAGGGCATCGATTACGTCGTTGGGCTCGGGCCATACCAGGCGAATGCG
>JAFAUR010000895.1 GCA_019243205.1 Acidobacteriaceae bacterium
GCGGCATGAGCATCTTGATCGGCTCGCTGACGATTGGAACCGATATTCGGAAGTGTCGCCGCCGTATACGTCCGTTGTGCCAGCGGATCCACGATCAGCTTATTCCAATCGTCGATCCAAGGGTGGGCGCCGGCCGCCACCTTCGTCCTCATGCGGTCGAGATCGGCCTGTGTGTGCAACCCGCCGGGGTGCACGAATTGAGCTCGCGCAGCCTGAGCTTGTAGTACGATTAGCGACAGAATTGTAATAAGGTAACGTCTTGTTCTACTCATGTCTTGTGTTCCTTGCCGAGCTGAGACTATGGACTACAAAGCCTTACGTGCGTGTTATCAGAAAATAAACTTAATCGACCACTGAATTTTGCGCGGCTGAGTTGCATTCGTCGATAGTGTGCCGAAGTTGTTGCTCCATGCCTGACTCAGTCGAAAAAGCTTGTAGCCGTCAAGTGTTGTGATATCAAAGCTGTTCAGTGGTATCTGCGTAAATCCGTTCGGCACGGGAACCGAAAAGAAATCGGGCGGTAGCAGCGCGTTCGTCGAGCCCGGAGTATGAACGAGATTGCTATTTACAAGGTTTTGCACTTGAGTCAGCAATGTAGCGCCGGCCGGCGTCGTAGATAGCGGCTTGTTGTTCGCAGCCGCCCAGGAATTGTACTCCGCCGCCGTGATGGCAGTCTGGGTTACCGGAGTATTCGGCCCGCGGGCGGAAGTAAATCCAGTGCCTCCTCCTATCGAGGAGAACCCGAACGTCGGATGGTTGAACACGTTGATCGCATCCATGCGGAACTGCAAGCGCTTGGTGTTCTCTTTTCCCCAGAGATAGAAATTCTTCTGGACCGACATATCCAAGAACTGCTGCCAGGGTCCGCGGATATTGCCGTACGTGCGCGCGCCGTCGCCCAATGTGCCGAGCGGAGGCAGAATCCATTTCGCGGGGTTGATATAGGGCTGACACGTGGGGCCGATTGGGCAACTCGGGCTATATAGCGGGTTTTTAGTGGGTATGCTCGGATCGGGGTTCACACTGAGGCGAACATTCGGGCCGCCGTTGTTATCGAGGCCGTTGTTGCCTTGGACGTAAGCCGCGAAGGGATAGCCGTCATTTATTCTCCCCGCGCCACTGAGGGTCCAGCCCCCGATAACATGGTTCAGGATCCTCGGCGGCCTGGCCCAGAACCTCGCGCCGTAGCCGAACGGCAGATCCCACAGAAATGTCCCGGTAAGCGTATGCGGAACATCGAAGGTTGAGACTGAGCGATCCGCGCTTAACGGCAAACCATATCTGACATATCCATCCGAACGCGATGCGAAGATATTCGCAACAGCCGCCGATCCGGCATCCGAGGCGTTGTCGAGGGATTTCGAGAACGTGTACGAAGCTGTGTAGCTTACACCTTTGCCGATGCGCCCCCTGACATAAGCGCTCCCCGCATGGCGAATGCTGCTGCCGTTACTGTTGAGATACAACGGCAAATTCGGGAACCCGAAGTACGGCCCGAGCAGACTGTCTCGAGGTACGGTGATCACAGCTCCCCCTGCATTGAGACGGCCGAGCGGATCGCTCACCGTGGAACTTGGGTCGAGTCCGTTGCCGACGATCTGTTCAGATAACGCAAACGGAACGAAGTTGAGGTTCGGGGGCGCGGTGAACAAGTTATCGCCGCGGTTCCCGCTGTAAGAGAGTTCCAGAATCGTCCCGTTCCTGAATTGCCAGTCGGTACTGAGATTCCAAGTCTCGGAATGCGGAGTCCTGGTACTTTTCGAAATGGCAAAAGTTCCGTATTTGATGCTGTCGTTGTAGATCAGACCGTCGGCGGGAATCGCTCCGATGATCTGCTGCGGCGTCAGATTCTGGATGCATGGCGGATCGCTCGAAAGGCGCAGCGTGTAGGCCGTGTTGCACTGGCCGACGCCCTGCGGAAAACCCGTCGTTTGGCTGTTGAAGTTAACCGCTGTTCCCGAGCCGGAGGCGAAATCCGGGCTGGGTTGGCTGCCCAACCCCGTGAGCGGCGAATACGAAATCCCGTAGCCGCCCCGGATCACCAGGTTGTGGCGGAGAAAATCCCAATCGGGCACCCAAGCGAATCCAAACCGCGGCTGCCATTCGCGCCAATCGATCGGCGTGAGATACTTCGATCTTCCTCCCATTCCGCGAAAACCGAACGGTACGATCTTCACTGCGGTCGGCACACTGTCCGGGATGGGAGCGGTCGCCGGTACTCCGATATCGTTCGCAACCGCCCGGCGCTGCGCGTCTGTAAGCGCTTGATCCATAGCCAGGTCGGGCAGATAGGACCCCTGATGGTTATACTTCTCCCAGCGCGGCAGTTCCACCGAGTACCGAAGCCCGAGGTTCAACGTCAGGTTCGGACGCACTTTCCAGTCGTCCTGGAAGAAGAGCGCGCCGTTTCCCCAGCGATAGTAATACGGGAACACAGTGCTGCGATAGGAGTAACTGTTCGGCACGCCCAGTAAGAAGCTGGGGAACGGATCTCCACCCGTCGTATTCGATCCGGTCCCTCGTGAGCTGGTGGGCGTGGTGGAGAAACTGTACTGGCCGCCCGCCGCCGTGCTGATCGGCTCCGTCTTCATGCGCGTATAACGCAGATCCGTGCCGAACTTCCAGGTATGATTTCCATGCGTCTTGGTCAGCGTGTCGGAAAGCTCGAATGTCTCGTCAATCTCCTGGCCCAATAGCGTGATCTGCCCGTTGCCAATCCCTGTAAAGCTTGTACTTGGAAAGCTGAAATAGGGCAGATTGGCAGCCGTGACGCTCGGCAATCCGAACTGCTGGGCAAAGCCTTCGGTCTGCCACTTCGGCGGGTTCACGCGAGAAAAGTCGCCCCGCGAATAACCGGCTCGAAATTCGTTGATCAAAGTGGGAGAG
>JAFAUR010000926.1 GCA_019243205.1 Acidobacteriaceae bacterium
CTCACCGTTCACACGCCAGATTCGCTTCGCACATTCAGGGAACAATGCGCAACCTTAAAGCGGCTGGTGACGGAATAGTTTGATGCAGCCGTGCTAGGTATGATCGCGTCGCGCTTTCCTGGACTGTAGGGTTATCCCAAATTGGGAGAACCAAGAAATCGGATGTGCGCATTGCTGAGGTGTGTGCGGTTCTTGGCCGGGATACTATGCGCCGTGGGAGCCGACTTCTCCTCGCCAAGCAACGTCTGGGCAGGCTCGGCCCGGGATTACCTGAACGCGCCAATCGACAGCTGGCTAGCCTTCTACAATGCGGGTTATTCCGCTTCGGTGACGCCGGAGGACGGCCTGGATGTAACGGCACGCATCCGCACTAACGTGGTTTCACAATCCGTCGTCCTGACGCGGACTATGGATTACGGGGGGCGCACGGGCGGTGTGTCGATCGTTCTGCCCTACCTCTACGTAGAATCCAGTTCCGGCTCTAATCGCACCGCAGTCCAGGGTGTTTCCGACATTGGTTTCCTTTGGCAAATGAACATTTTTGGCGGACCAGCCCTGTCTCCTGAAGCGTTCGCGAGCTTCGTGCCGCAGACTTTTTCGAGCTTTCACCTGTTCGTTGGAACACCGCTCGGGGATTATGAACCTCGCCGCACGCTTAACCCGTCGGCAAACCGGTGGACGCTCCGTCCGACTGTCAATTTCAGCTACACGCCGGACCGCGGCTGGACGTGGCTCGAGACTTACGCGTCGGCTGCGGCTTTCACCCCGAACGACGCATTCCAGGCTGGCGGCGCGAGCCGCCTGACGCAACGTGCACTATTCATCGTCGAAGGCCATGCGAGCCGCAACATCACCCCTCGCATCTGGCTGTCGGCGGATGCCTATTACAACGCCGGCGGAGAGACGAGCGTCGACGGGGTGCCTCAGGGCAATGCGGCCGACACGCTGCGACTGGGCGCCGGGGCGCGAGCCTCTGGCCCGGCGGCGACCTGGTGCTGAACGCCGAGTCCGTAGTCGCCAAGCCGGAAAGCGAGCCTTACGCTTGGGGCGTGAGGCTCACCCTCCGACAGTTTTGGTAGGCTTGTGCTGCGTGCCTCGCGATCAGGACGCTCGGGCGAACGTGATATTGTCGTCGATAACGGCGTTCGGACCGATCGGCACCTGACGCGGGTTCGGCAAGTTCAAGCTGCGGAAGGTTATCTTGTCGCGCCAGACCTTGCGCAGGAAGTCCTCAAAGACCTGGATGGTGAGCTGCTCGCCGGGGCAGCGGCGATAACCGAAGCCGAATGGAGCGAAGCCGGCGTAATCGCAGACCGGCAGCGGCTTACCGTCGACCACGCCGAACACCGTGCAGAACGCGCTATTCGCCATGGCTGCGTTACGGCCATCATTGACCTTCATCGTCGTGAGGTCGAATGGGCATTTAGCGAAGCCGATCTGTTTGCTCCTCGCCTCGTCCACCTGGGCGCTGGTCGGCACGTTAAGGTAACGACCCGGGTCGAATTGCTGCGGATTAGTCCAGTGCCGGGGATCGAAGCTGGTCGAGGTATGTGGCGATATCATGTAGCCGCTTCGCTCGTAAGGCAGCCCGAACCTGACAAAGGGTGATACGCTGTCGCCGTAGTTGTCGCTCGAACCCGTCTGCCTCGTATCCACGATCGAGGAAATGCTTCCGCCATTCGGAGAGATCGTGCGAAATAGCTCCATGACGAACATCTCGAGCGGCGTGTAGGGTGCGCCGTTTGCGGCATCCGGGCTCCCCGACATCGTCTTCTCGAACGCGGCACGAACGGCGGGATCACCGCCCTCCTGGTTGAGCCGCGACATGATGCCGAAGATCGTGTTGCCCCATTGGCTGAACGCGACAAAGTTATGGAAGCACTCGAAGACGACGTCCTTTTTGCTGAAATGCGCGCCGTCGCCAGCGTTCTTCAGCCAGTACCAGGCGATCGTTTTCTTCGGGTTGGCGATGCGCGCGCTCGCGATGTCGTCCAGCCGCTCATCAATCCATGTCTTGAGTGAATTCAGGAGGGCCCGCACCGTCATGTAGTTGTCGTACACGATTGGCTGCGTCGGATCGCGGAGAGCGAGAACGGTGTTGAAGCTCTCTCCGATCGTGCGGACCTGCGGAGGAATGGCCTCACCCTTCACCCCGAGGTGCAGGTCCCAGTAAATATCCCAATAGTAATCGAGATAGTGCCGCATGAACGGTTTTCCGGCGAACTTCGGATCGAGCAGCGCGTCAAAAAAGGTGACCACCTTGTCGCCATACATTGGGCGGTACAGATCGGGCGTGACCGCGGACATGTAGATCCGCTTGCGAAGGTTGTTGTCGCCACGCTTCTCCAAGGCTTGAAGGAACACCGTCACACCTTCCTCTGGTGAGGGCTTCCAGCCCTCAAAGATCAACCCCCAGAGGTCGTGAGGCAGGGCGTTCTCTTTGGTGAGCGTCACGTCGATCATCGGCAGCGCGGGACGCTCGCCCTCATAGATGCTGGTAAGGAAGAACGGGACGACGGCGTTCTCGACATAGGTCCGGTCGAAGTGCGCCGGGATGGTGGCGCGGAACCGGGCCAGTGCGGTGGCAAGATCCGGCGGGCTCGCCGCAGGAGTATCAGCGGCGAAAGCGGCGCGGGAAACAAAGCCGGCTACGCTGGCCGCGCCCCCAGTCAAAACCGTCCGTCGTTTCATCTCGACACCCCTTGCACGTGAAAGCCACCAGCTGCCGGCAAACCTATCGGGAAATGCAAAGCTGATCTAGCCGCGCGGTCCATTGCTGTTTGGCGAGAGCCGTCGGCAAAGAGGGCTGGCTGCGGAATTCTAAGCTCGTCTCATGTTCGCTGATCGCAGATGTCTTGACTTATGCACCGTCCGCTCGGGGTGGATTGCTAACATTCGTTAATCCAATGGCGAACGGCTAGGTCGAGCCGAAAGGGGGCATTCGATCGCTCCACGAATATCCCGGGTCCGCCGGCTAGTCGCGGTTGTTATACTCGGAGCGTGGCATCCGCACGTTCGGG
>JAFAUR010001055.1 GCA_019243205.1 Acidobacteriaceae bacterium
CCTTAAACGTCCAGGGTCGCTGCACGGTGGGCTTGCTATGCAGCGGATTTGAGGGAATCAAGGGGCTGGCAGATTCAGCGACGACTCCGTTTGGCTCCCGAGCAGATGTAGTCATTGGTTCGATAGGCCACCGGAGTTCAGGTGAGATCCGAGTCAGGTGACAGGCGATGAAAGGAGATTTATGCTTTACGTTGGCTGCGGCGTGTGCCGCAATGTTGTTCCTCTTTATTGTGCGGGTCAGTACTATCCTCATGTACCCATGTTTGTGAACTCGGGGTCAAGTGGTGTCATTTGCCCGCTATGTGGTCCCTTACCCCCTGTGTTTACATGCACGATCTGCTGCACAACCCAGTTGCTCTACGTTCAGGGCATGGCATTGCCGAGCTGGAATGGCAGCGCTGGGCCGTCTACGCTCGCGCCTGTTGTGAATGCACCGCTCAACACGATTAGTAATGAGGTGAATAGCATGTTGCACGACGTGGCCCGAGACGCGGTGAAGGAGCTGGCGAAGAGTGCAATCCACGAGCTCTTTCAATCGAACTGGTTCGCCAGTACGGCATAGCGTAAAGCCTCCGTCAGCTAACTGGGATCGACTGATCAGTCGAGAGTGATCCACCGCCAAGGATTCGCGTCAATCCGGCCGCCATGCCGCATTGCGTGGTCATTCACATACTTACGCGTGGATATAGATCAGCTTGCCTTCATTGTTCGCAAAATTCTGGATACTGTGGAAGCATGAACGCTCGGTTTCATCGCAACTCGAGCGGGAAATGTGAACAGCGTTAGTTAGGGCCTCTCTTCATTGAACGTTGTCCCGTGCCAGCCGCTTCGGTCGAATCGGAAGTTCACGTACCTAAGTGCACCGACAATCGAGTTACTCACGAGAGTAGGTTTTTGGTGGACCGTTACTAGAGCCGGCTCGCAAGTCATATAAACTGGACCGCTTTCAGCTCGTGCCTTCGCTGGGCCAGCTTTCAGGGCGTAAGGCGCGTGGTTGCCACTGTGTTCCAACTGCTCTGTCAAATTAAGTCTGAATTAATACCAACGATCACATCCCGATTTCTCCGGTGTAGTCCGGAAGTGTAGGGGAATGCTCTGGCCTCGATGTCGCGACGGATTAGCAAACGCTGGGCCGTTACTCACGTTCTACACGGCGAGCGAGCTCAGTTTGCGGTTTGCTCGTCGCGAGCAAGCAACCGACAGGCAGCCCGCGAGTTTCAATTTCCGAAAAGCCGGGTTTTACGACCGCTGTTGCAAAGCAAAACTGATCATTTTGCGGGCCGTTAGAGCGAGAGCGATTCCGGGCGAGTACCGGGAGATTGGTGCCAATCATATGTTGATTGGTCAAGTGATAACCTCTCCATTTTGAGATTGCACATGAAAGCGATGACGGCGTCTGCCGTGATGAGTTTGGCAGTGCCGCTGGTGGTAAGCGCACAATCCAGGCCGCAAGGCCCCTGTGACATCTATGGGGCGGCTAATACCCCTTGCGTTGCCGCGCATAGCACCACGCGTGCACTGTATGTCTCCTATAATGGGCCGCTTTATCGTGTTGTCCGGCAGTCCGATGGAAAGGCGCTCGATGTCGGCGTTGTTCCTCGTTATGGCTATGCCGATGCAGCAGCCCAAGACAGGTTTTGCGCTCATACGTACTGCTGGATCACCACCATTTACGATCAGTCCGGCAAGCACAACGATCTAACTCAGGCTCCGCGTGGCGGATTTAGCGGCCCGGCGCTCGGAGGCTTCAACAATGTCCCGATCGCCGACATGGCTCCGATCATGATCATGGGACACAAGGTTTATGGAGTGTTCATTGAGCCCGGAATGGGCTTGCGTATAGACGATCCGAAAGGAACCGCAGTCGACGATCAGTCCGAAGGACAGTATTGGGTCATCAACGGCCGGCACTTTAACTCCGGCTGCTGTTTCGATTACGGCAATGCGGAGATAGACAGCCGCGACGACGATAACGGCACGATGGAAACGACATACTTCGGCGACGCTCCTTATTGGTTTCATGGAACGGGCCCGGGTCCATGGATAATGACCGATCAGGAGAACAACCTGGTGGGTTGCGTCGATCCGGATGGTTCGAAGCAATGCAATCTGCCGAACATCACGTGGCGGTTTGTGACGGCGATGGCCAAAGGAGAGCCGCATCACTGGGCGTCCATGGGAGGCAATGCGCAACAGGGAGTACTTGCGGTGATGTTCGATGGGCCGCGCGTGAATGCGACTTACGATCCTATGCGCAAGCAGGGAGCCATCCTGCTCGGCAACGGCGGTGACAACAGCAACGGTTCGCAAGGCACTTTCTATGAAGGCGCGGTCACGGCGGCTGGAACCTTCCCCTCCGATGCAACCGATCAGCAGGTGCAAGCGAATGTCGTTGCGGCTAGGTATCGGGAGCTGCCGTTGAGTCTGGGAACGAAGACTAGGGCTATTTCGATGTCCCCGGGTTCCACGCGTGAGATGACGCTCACGTTTACGAACACGACCGACTCGCCCGCGGAGCAGGTCAAATTGAGTTTTGCATTACCGAAGGGCTGGACGGCTGCGGAAAAGGAAAAAACATTTTCAGAGACTGTTGCACCCGGCGCGACCGTGAATGCGGACTTCAAGATCACTTCGGGATCGACGCCGTTCAATGGTGATGTGGTCGCAGAAGCGTCCTGGACGAACGGCGGGAAAGCGCATTCGGAAACGCTCGCTCAAAAAGTGCGCAACGTGAGTCAGGTCAAGATCAACGAGTTCCGGATCAGCTCCGGCCCGCCCGCCAACGCGACAGACTCTTTCATCGAGTTGTACAACGCGAACGATAGCGCTGTCGACATTTCGAATTGGACCTTGACCGAACATCCAAGCCAACAGTCCATTTTCTCAACGGTCAAGATTCCAGCCGGTACCACTCTCTCGTCGCACGGCTTCTATCTGCTAGGGCTTTCGAACTCGGGTCTCGCTGCGGCTGCCAAGCCTGGCGATACCACCATTTACGTGCGGAACACGACGGGGATGGAGGCCGGCGATACCGTGACAATTGGATCCGGCGCTGACGCGGAAACGCACAAGGTCACCACCGTCGGAACTGCGGCCGCAAACCGCACGACCGTCTGGCAACCGCTTCCGGACGGCCCGATCTTGACGGTGCCAGCAGGCTCCGCTAATCTGCCCGTGACAAGTGTGTCGGGGCTGGAGATAGGGCAGAAAGTGGCTCTTGGGTATCGCGCGAAATACCCGACCGTGCCCGGTGAAACGGAGCAGTTCGAGGTCGTGACGCTGACCCAGGTGGGCAAGGCGGGGACGCAGGCCTATCTGGTTGCGGACGCGGCGGCGGGAGCGAATAACATTAAGGTCACATCCGTTGCGAACATTTCAGCGGGCGACAAGATTCGCTTGGATGTAGACAGCTTGGGGCACGGGATTGAAACCGTGACCGTCACGCGAGTGGGTTCCCCGGCGAAGCGCACGAATGTCGCTGCACAAGCGGAGAAAGGCGCGACGAGCATCCGGGTGCGAGATGCGCACGAGTTTGTGGCGGGGGATGTGATCACTATCGGGACACCAGCGAACAAGGAATCCGTTACGGTGACGTCGGCCAAACAAACAGGGTCCGGGCCGCGCGGCCGAGGCATCATCGAATTCACGCCCCCGCTTGCCGGTTCGCACATCGCGGATGAAGGCGTTGTCTCGCCGGGCACGGGGCTCGATCTCGCGGCGCCGCTTCAATTCCCACACGCGGCGAATTTGCCGTTCAGCGATCGAGGAACGGGAATTTCGTTCAAACCGGCGACGGCGTTCGCGCATATGAGCAACGAGCCCGTCCGGGCGCTCGGTACAGGCATCGTGCTGGAAACTGCACTGTCGAAGGCTCACGGCGTCGACGCGGTGGTGCGGGATGCTTCGGTCACTAACGCCGGTTATCAAGGTGGTCCTGAGCCGAATCAATGGTTCGGGGGGCCGGAACTCACAATCGCTTCCCCGCTGTTTGGACGGATGATCACGCTTCGCGAAGGCAGCATGGTGCTGCGCGATGCGGGCGGGATCGTGGTGGACAGCCTGAATTACGGCTCACTTGTGGATCCGTGGGCAGCAGCCGGCGACCAGACTGCATCAGGAATGGGTAAGAGCGGCTGCTTCGTGCCCGCGCCTGGACCCAGAGGCGCATCCGGAGCTTCAGCAGCTTCGGCAGTGAATGCCAGCGCCGGACGTTTTCCGGATGGGCAAGATACCGGGAGTAACTGCACAGATTTCATGAGCACGCCGGCAACGTTTCTTGCAGGTGCGTCCACGCGGGGCGCGAGCAACATCAAAGTAGCGAGCGTGGAAGGTTTCGCGGCGGGGCAGACGATTCGAGTCGATTCCGGCGCGAACCTCGAAACAGCGGTGATCGCGGAAGTCGGCACATCCGGAGCGGCGCAGACCGCCGCCGCACTGGAGACCGGTGCCACGGTGCTTCAGGTTTCGAGCACAATGGGCTTCAACGATGGCCAGACGGTTACAATCGGCACCGGTGCTGATGCTGAGACCGCCACCATTGCACATACGACAAGTTGGGCGGGAACGATCGCGTTGTCTGTACCGCTCGCGCACGCGCATCCGTTTGGAACGGAGGTTACGGGAACCGGCCTAACTCTGGCGTCTCCGCTGAATCGCGACCACGCGAGCGAGTCGCAGGTAAACGGGAATCCGCCGACGCCTGGCGCGCCGAATCAGTATTCGGCAGCGGCTCAGTAGCATCAAAGAACAGCTGCCCTAGCCCCGCATTCTGGCGAGCGCGAGCTGCTTCCATCGAGTCACGCCCGATCTCAATCGCCGGGCGGCACATCACAAGTCTGCCATTAACTCAAACGGGCGCACTCTTCATGTACTCCGAATGCCGGAAGACATAGGAGAGTACGCACTGCTCCGTCGAACCGGTTTTCGGGCTGGTTCAGGCGCCCCCGAAGAGCTGCGCGTCAAAACCGGAAGGCAGGCGGCGGCAAGAGTGACAGGAGCTTGTCCTCATCCAAGCGGCGGACTTCGCTAACCGTGTCGAAGACCATAGTGTGCTTGCCCTGGACAGTATAGGGTTCCCAGGACAGGCCCGGTTGGGACGGGTTACCTGTTCGCGCGAAATTTACCCAGGCCTGAGAGACCTTGT
>JAFAUR010001079.1 GCA_019243205.1 Acidobacteriaceae bacterium
GCGATACAAGCGATAAAAGATGGGACGATCAAGGCGGGTGACATCCTGGTACTGATCTGCCGTGGGCCCATGGGCACGGGCATGGAAGAGACGTACGAGATTACTTCCGCTTTGAAGCACCTGCCGTTCGGGAAGCATGTATCGGTGATTACCGACGCGCGTTTCAGCGGCGTTTCCACAGGAGCGTGCATCGGGCACGTATCGCCGGAAGCATTGGCGGGCGGTGCCGTGGGTCGACTGCGCGAAGGCGACACAATCGAGATCATCATTGACCGGAACAAGCTGGAAGGGCACGCGAACCTGGTTGGCGAGGGTGAGGAATCCTTCGACGCAGAAGAGGGACATCGCCGTTTGATGAATCGCAACCCGCGACCGGATCTGCGGCCTGATCCTCAAGTGCCCGAAGACACGCGGCTATGGGCGGCTCTGCAGAATGCGAGCGGAGGGATCTGGGGCGGCTGTGTCTATGACAGTGAGGCGATCATTCACAAACTGGGGATGAGCATACCTTGATGCAGGACTGAGGCGGTTCAGAACTGAGGGCGCGGGTCCCATGTGCCGTCGCTCTGACGGCGCTCCTCTTCTTCCTTCTTTTTCCGCGTTTTGTCCTTCGCCGACTCGCCGCCTTTGAAGTCCAGGTGCACGATCACATTGTGAGTGCTGGGATCGGCTGTGTAGTCGGAGCTGGTATCGGCCAGATGTTCGAAAATTCCCTGCTCCTGAATCCGCTTGAGAAAGAAATCCGGGTAATCGGGATTGAATGGCTTTCCGGGCTTTTCGCCCCAGAGCTTGGTGATCGCCGGCTCGGCGTTCGCATCGAGGCCGTGTATGTCGAGCTTTTGAAAGGTGTAAACGGCGCCGGGCACAACGTTGTAACTGACGTCGACCACGCGCTTGGTGTCGTCCGGAACGGCTTCGGTAGTGATGGAGGCGTCGAGCAAGCCGCGCCGCCTCATCTGGTGCATTAGATTCAGACGAAAACTGTCTACCTGCTCCCCATTGAAGGTTTGCCCGGGCTTAAACGGGATGCCGGAACGAATCTCGTCTTCATCCAGACCGTTGCCGCGGAAGCGAATGGCTCCGAATTTGAATTGAGGACCGTCCTTGATTTCAACTTTGACGATCACGCCCTGGTTGGTCTTGGCGGGTTCCGTTTCGACTTTCGGGAAGGTCACGGCGGCGTAGCCCTTCGCGGCGTAAACCGGCTTGATCGCGCCGTCGAGGATGAGCTTCAACCGGGTATCCGAAAGGGGAACGCCGATCGCGACCGAGTTGACGGCCCGAAGAATCGTTCCGGTATCGATAGCCTGATTGCCCGTGACGACTACTTGAGAGATGGTGGGCGCCGGAACATCGGAGGTGAACAGGACCGCGAGTTGCTGCGGATCGTCATTCGAGATATGCGCCTTAACTTTCAGCGCTGGATTCTTCTCACCGACGAAATCCTGCACGGCGGCTGTGTAGCGCTTTAGGACACCTTCGGTACCGGGAATCTTGTCTGAATAGAGCGGGACATGAGTCTTGAGATAAGCAGTGATATCCGGCGGCGGCACGCCGAGCCGTTCGAAGCGCATCGGAAAAACTTGATCGTTCTCCGCGACCGTAAAGGTCACATCGTAAGCGGGCGGCTCGGACGCACTGTATTTGTACTGATCCGAGACGTTGTTAAACAGCTCCGTCGCGGTGAGTCGCTGCCTGGCTGCTTCGATAGCGGCGCCTGAGATTGGCTGGCCGATTTTGAGTCCGGTCCCCTTCATGATGTCGGAGGCAGAGTACAGGTGGTTGCCTTGGATACTGACCGAGTGCAGAACGCCGGGGGGCGGAGCTTTCTTTCCGGTCTGAGCCACGCTCGAAGCAGCGGCAGACAGAAAAACAGCGCTCAGAATCAGCGCAGGCGTACAGCGCACTTCCATACTTCTCTTCCCATGATAGAGATTGCTTAACAATGTCGACGCGGCTGATACTATCGGGTTTCCATGGCATCCACCCGGCGGCATTTTCTGGAAAATGCGACCTCCGCCGCCCTGCTCGCAAAGACGCAGCGGAGCGTATCGCCGCCCGACGATCGCGCATCCATGGTGGACGTGTTGACGCGGGTCGCGAATCCCGTGCTGAGCGCGTGCAGCGAGCGGCGTTTGAAGAAGCTGATGCCCGTAGAAGCTCCGCACGGAAACACGGCGGACCGGGCCCAGTTCACGCATCTGGAAGCGTTGGGCCGACTGCTGGCAGGTATGAGTCCATGGCTTGAGCTAGTCGAGCTGAGCGGCCCGGAAAACGATTCCCGCCGGCACTTCGGAGAATTAGCCCGCGAGTCGATCGCTGCCGCGGTCGACCCGGCGTCGCCGGATTTCATGAACTTCAATCGCGGAAGTCAGCCAGTCGTGGATGCAGCTTTTCTAGTGCTTGCGCTGCTGCGAGCGCCGAGAGAGTTGTTCGAAAAGCTTCCGCAGAGAACGAGATCGCAGCTGATCGAAGCTCTTCGTTCCTCGCGCGTGATCCAAGCCGGGTTCAATAACTGGCTGCTGTTCAGTGCAACGATTGAAGCGTTTCTGGCGCGGGCAGGCGAGCATTGGGACACGATGCGAGTGGATTACGCGATCCGGCAACACGAGGAATGGTACAAGGGGGACGGTTTTTACGGAGACGGGCCGCAGTTTCATTGCGACTACTACAACAGCTTCGTGATTCATCCGATGCTGCTGGCCGTTATTGAGACTGTCTCTGAGTTCTCGAAATCCTGGAAATCGTTCGGACCAGCGATTCTCGCGCGGGCGCAGCGTTACGCGGCCATCCAGGAACGCTCCATCAGCCCGGAAGGCACCTATCCGCCTTTTGGCCGTTCACTCGCATACCGGTTCGGAGTGTTCCACCTTCTCGCCGACGTGGCCCTGCGGAAGCAATTACCCGCTTCGCTTGCGCCCGAACAGGTGCGCTCGGCTCTGGTCGCTGTTGTTACGAGGACGATCAACGCTCCGGGCACATTTGACCCGAACGGGTGGCTGTCAGTCGGATTATGCGGTCATCAACCGGAAATCGCCGAATCCTACATTTCAACCGGCAGCCTTTACCTGTGTGCGAATGCTTTGCTGCCGTTAGGGCTTCCGCCCGGGGATCCGTTCTGGAACAAACCTCGCAAGCCCTGGACCGCACAGCGCGCCTGGAGCGGCGGAGAGATCGCGCCCGATCACGCTTCCTGATTCTGCCAATGGCTCAGTGCTAGACTGCTGTTTAAATTCCCGATTATTGGTCGGGGAGTGTGGGTCGTAGCCAAGATTTCAGGGGTGTATTGTGTTTGGAAGTTCCGTTCGCTTTCGGCTGCTCGCGTGCAGCATTTTTTTGTGTGCCTTCGGACTTGATTCGATCGCACAGACCAGCTTCGGTAGAATTTCCGGGACGGTGACCGACCCCGCCGGGGCCGTCATTGCCGGAGCGCAAATAACAATCCGGAATCAGGACACTCAGTTTACCCGTACCGTTAAGACTGACAACAACGGGTTCTATACTGCCACCGAGCTTCCTATCGGTACTTACTCGGTCGAAGCATCACAAGAGGGATTTCGACCACAGCAACGCCAAGGGCTCGCAGTTGTGGCCGACGCGCGTCTGACCGTAAACGTCCAACTCGAGCTTGGCAATGTCACGCAGTCAGTGGAAGTGGTCGCTCAGAATACGGAGACGCTGAACACCACGTCTGGTGAAATCGCGCACGTCATCGACACCAAGCAGGTCCAAAATCTTGCGCTGAACGGCCGCAATTACATTCAGCTGATGACGCTGGTTCCAGGTGCGGTCGTAACAAATCCCGATCAGTTCGCGATTACAACGAGCCTGTCCTCAACGCAGCAGACGATTAACGGGAACCGCTCGGACACGAACAACCTGACAGTAGACGGTGCTTATAACCAGGTGGCCGGCAGCAACGGATCGCTGATGAACAACGTGAGCTCCGAGTTCATTCAGGAAGTAAAGCTGCAGACTTCGAACTTCTCCGCGGAATGGGGGCGGATGTCCGGTCCGGCTTTCAACATCGTGACCAAGAACGGCACAAACCAGTTTCACGGAGCCGCGTTCGAATATTTTCGGAACGATCTGCTGGATGCGCGGAACTACTTCTCGGCACAGAAGACCAAGCTGCGGTTTAACGACTTTGGCTACAATGTCGGCGGTCCGATCATAAAAGACAAGTTGTTCTTTTTCGTCGGGGAGGAGTGGAAGCGTTTGCGGCAACAGGCGACTCCGACCCGTCTGACAGTACCGGACACGGCGGAATTGAACGGCGACTTCACCGGCCAGAAACAACTGTTTTATCCAGGCACAACAACGCCCATTCCCGGTAACAACATCAGCAGCTTGATGACCGCTGACGGGCGGGCGATTGCTAACGTGTACCGGACGATGTCCGGGCTGGGGACGACGTTTATCAACGCCGTGACGCCGAACAATTTGACGGTTGCGCCTCAAAATCCGTTTGACTTCCGTGAAGATCTCGTGCGGCTCGACTACACGATCAACGATAAGAACACTCTCTATGGCCGCTGGATTCAGGATTACAACCAGCTGATCGATCCGTTCGGAACCTTCTCAAATTCGAATATTCTTCCAACGACGCCGACTCTGCGCATGCGGCCCGGCCAGAGTTTTCTGATTGCGGAGACCTGGCTGCCCACGCCGCACATCGTCAACGAAGCGCGCGCCAATGCAAGCTGGGCGTCGCAGCACATTCCGCCATACGGGAATTACTGGCAGCGCAGCACATACGGCTTCCAATTCCAGCAGCTGTTTAATGGCGGCGAGTACGACAACGGCATTCCTTATGCAACGATCACCGGTCTTGCAGGATTCCAGGGGCCCAACTTTGCGCTGATGTCGCCCAGTACCGATATCCAGTTTTCAGACACGGTCTCGATCACGATGGGCAACCACCTGCTCAAGGCGGGCGGTGTGTTCATTCGTGATCGCGTGGATCAAAACGGCCGCCCGTATTACACCGGCAATATCGCATTCAATGCGAGCGGAACGCCAACGAGTACCGGCAATGCGCTTGCCGATGCGCTGCTCGGCAATTTCAAAAGCTATTCGGAAGCGAGCGCCGATCCGGTCGGGTTCTTCCGTTTCTCGCAGCCGGAAGCGTTTGTTCAGGATAGCTGGCACGCAAGTCAAAAGCTGAGCCTCGAGATCGGTGTTCGCTACCAATACATGCAGCCGATGTACACGGTGGCGAATAACATGGCGAACTTCGACCAGGCACTTTACAATCCGGCGCAGGCGGTTAAGCTGAACACAAATGGAACCATTGTTCCCGGATCGGGCAACCCGTACATCGGCCTGATTGCGGCGGGAAACGGGGTTCCCACGGATCAACAGGGCCGCGTTCCGGGTTCAACCACCAATCCCCTGTTTAAAGTGATTCCGACCGGCGCGCCGCGCGGGCTCTACAGTCCGGGGAATCTCTTCGCGCCGAGATTCGGATTTGCCTATGCGGCGGACGCCAAGACGGTGGTCCGCGGCGGGTTCGGGATCTTCTATGACCGGCCGGAAGGCAACCTGACGTTCTCACAGGTAAACCTGCCTCCGTTCCTGCAGGTCCCTGAGTACGACAACGGGAACCTCTCGAACATCACTGGGGGATCGCCCGGAGCTGGCGTACAGTCACTCGCTTCAGCGATCAACCCGAATCTGAAATACACCTCGACATATCAGTACAGCTTCAGCATCCAACGCGAGCTGCCGGAATCGATTCTCTTGCAGACTGCGTACGTTGGCAACCTGGGCCGGCACCTGCTCCGTGAGCCGAACATCAATTACCCCGATCTGACCGGGGTCGCAGCGCATCCTTCTTATTCCACGAATTACTTCAATCCCTATCTGGGATACGGTAGCATCCAACAGTATCAAAGCGACTCGACATCAAACTACAATGCCTTGCAGATTAGCGCCTCGAAGCGAGCCGGCAGCGTCGTCTTCACCGCGGGCTATACGTGGTCGAAAGCTCTGGGCGATTCGAGCGGCGAAGGCGACAACATCGAAGACTGGCAAAACCGTCATTTCAACTATGGCCCGCTGAGCTTCGATCGTCGGCACACGTTCACGGGGACGTTTGTATGGCAGCTCGCGTCGCTGCGAAACCAGAACGCGATCATGCGCCAGGCCCTGGGCGGATGGCAACTTAGCGGCGTGATACGACTCCAAACTGGCGGTTATAATTCCGTCGTAGCGACTACTCCGACGGGAACGAGGCGAGCAAACTACGTTAGCGGTCCGATCCTGGTTAGTAATCCCGGACCGAACCAATGGGTGAATCCGGCGGCGTTTGCTACGCCTGCAACCGGAGTATTCGGCAATTCGGGAACGGGACTTGTCGAAGGCCCGGGTCTGCAGTCGTATGACTTCTCGCTTGCCAAACACTTTCCGATCAAGGAGCGCTTTGATCTGAAGTTTCAGGGCGACTTCTTCAATCTGTTCAACATTACGAATTTCCAGAATTTCAGCAACTCCAATCTGACCGTTGGAAACTCGAACTTCGGCACAATCACGAGTGCTTATCCGCCGCGGAACGTGCAGCTGAGCTTGAAGCTTTCGTTCTGAAGCGCTCGGTTATACAGCCGGCGCACTTACGTCCGTGTGCGCCGGCTCAAGTCTCTTAGCAGACTTCGAAGAACGGCATGGCGGCAAACTCCGGCTTGCCCAGTTCGGCAGCCAGCAGAGCGACGCCCAATTCGCCTTTATACAGACTGTCAGGGCGCGCGGCGAGCGCTTCATAACCGGGCCCTTGCGGCATGGCGTCGAACGCCTCTGCGGCCTTTTGGGCCAGAGCTTGGGCTCGATGTAGCCAGATCTTATCGGCAGACGCTTTGTAGAACCGGAGTAGCGCGTACGATTGCCCGGACAGTCCGCAACAGAGATTGCCGAGTTCCGAGTTGCCTTCCCAGGCGTGCCAGGCAGATTTCTCGGCAAGTGTCAGGAACTGCTCGTTCCTGAATGCCTCGTAGGCCAGCGTCCAAAGAAATACAAAGCCAGCCGACCCGTTGCACCATCCCGCCATGAAAGCATCCGTATCCTGCCGTGGATGCCTGCTGATCAGCCAATTCCACCTGGCGCATCGCCCGACGTGTTGCGCTAATGCACCCAACTGAACCAAGCGCTCTTCGAAATCCACAGGAAGTTTCGTTTCGCGAGACCTGGACCAACACAGCAGCGCGTACAGAATCCCGCACCAGCCATGAGCGGCGCCGGAATAACGGATGTGCCTTCCCTCGCGGATGGGAGGCAGAGTTTGCAATTCGGACCAGATGTCGGTCGAAAGCTTGTCTCCCAGCGCGATAAGCGACCCAGGGTTGACGAGTGGGTTGCCGCTGACCGCGTTCAATAGGAGCGAAGCAACAAGGAGCACGCCGGAACGCCCGAGCGTTACGTCGAGATTCTCACACTCGGAAGCGTTAACGGCCGCAATAAATTCGTCAAGGGCGTTCTGCTGGCCTACGACATCACCCATTGCGGAGGCGATAAGCGCCTGAACGGCATATATGCCGGATGCTGTATGGTAAGGCGAAATCTTGCCGACGATCTCAGGCGTAATTTCAATTTGATCGGAGTAGAAAGCTCCCGGAACGGTGACCTGCTCTCTGGCCCGTGCCGCCCAGAGATCTGCGAGCGAGAGGAGCGCAGGGTCCTCACGAACGCACGCCATCCGGAGCAGCCCATACGCGATTCCCGCGCTCCCGTAGGTGAGGGACAGCCTGG
>JAFAUR010000014.1 GCA_019243205.1 Acidobacteriaceae bacterium
TCTTGTGCGCGGCGCGCTAGTTTTGCGCGCAGTTCGCCCGCTGAGTGCGCCCGCCGCGCTAAACTCTTCAGCGCGTAATCCCAAAGCCCATCGGCGTCCAACAATTTAGGCTTGCGGTGCGCGTCCATCCCACTGAAACGTTTGCTACTGTACCATGCTCTAAGAGGTGTAAATTCAACCGGCGTTAAGCAACAACAGATTGTTTAGGTAAGGAGACAAAGATGGAGGAAAGAAGCGGGTTCGGTTATTTTTTGCTCGGGTTAGGCATAGGTATCGCCGCCGGCATTCTCTGGGCGCCGAGGACGGGCGAGGAAACGCGCCAACTCATCGCCGATAAAGCAGGAGAGGGAGCGGATTACTTGCGCAATCGAGCTCAGGAAGGGTCGGAATACGTCAAGGGCAGAGCGGATGACCTGAAACAATCGGCATCGGATCTATATGAGCGAGGCCGTTCCACGGTTTCCCGGCAGAAGGACACTCTGAACGCTGCGGTAGAAGCGGGCAAGCAGGCTTACCGCGATGCCGTCTCGGACGTAAAGAGCACCACGGGAGCTCCCGGCACCACGACGCCAGGCAACGTTTAGCCGATCTTGAAGTCTTCAGGATCGCGGCACTGACATGGATCAACAAACACTCCTCATCATTCTGACTATATTCGTAGCGTTGGCGGCACTCGCCATGCTGATCCAAATGGGGATGCTGATTGGTTTGTTCCTGATAGCACGGGAGCTGCGGATGAAATTTCTTGCCGTGCTCCCGGAAGTTCAGTCGATTATCGGCATCACGAAACGAACGACAGAGAAGGTGGAAAGGCACGTCGACCAGATTGGGAAAGCCAGCTTATCCATCCTGGATACGACCAAACAGCAGCTCGTTAAAGTCGACGACCTGCTGGGAGACGCAACGACGCGCGCCAAAGTTCAAATGGAACGCGCCGAGATGGTTCTGGATGACACCATGGGCCGTGTGCAGCAGACAGTCTCGGTTGTCCAGGCGGGCGTTCTGCGCCCCGTACGCGAGGTGCACGGCATATTAGCCGGTATTCGCGCAACCCTTACGCATCTGGGCCGGGGCCGGCGTCCAACAGTCGATCATGCCACCTCGGACGAGGAGATGTTTATTTAACTGGCTGCCGCGGTATCTGGAGCGCGTAACCCTTCCTAGATCCCAATTTCAAGGTCCTTCAGCTCGTCGACAAGTGCAAACTTTCGCTGCACGGCTGGAATCGTCTCGGCAAGCTGCTTGATCCAGCGTTCATCTATTCCCGACTGATCGAACGCTAATCGCAGATACTTGATTCTCATTGGGTCGAGATGCATGATCCTGCAGCAAGTCGCGTCCACGCTCGGCGGATCTGATCCTGCGACGATGACGCCCGGCCAAACGGAGGTCCCCAGAATCGGACCATTGCCTTCCATTCCCTGGATGCCATCCACCAGACAGAACTGGCGGGGAAGGAGGCGGCGAAGATCGACAATACACTCGTGGATGCCGGCCCAATGAAGTACATTTTTCGGCCAGCCATAAACTGCTCCCGGCACTAACCCGAATAGATTCTTCATCGCGAGCGTCGCGCCGACCCAGTGATGGGTTTTCATTTTAGGCAGAGAAACGAGCAGATCACAATCCAAAGCCGTTTGCGGCAAATAGAAGTGTGAAAGCGCGGACCGCGGATTCGGAACAGACACTCGTCGCACATCATCCAGGTTCAGATCGGTAAAGCGCCCTTCGAAATTCTGGACTTCCGCAAAATAGCCCGCGGCCTCCGCGAGATCCAGAGTGGCTCTACGATGCCCTGGACCCTCGGCGATGTGCACTCGCCCAGCCCCGAGAGACTCGAACGCACGCGCAGCGGCGGCTACAAAACCCGCATTCGTGTTAATCGGCGCACTCGTGCTGAATTCAACGAGATTAGGTTTGAGCAAAACATTCTGACCACGAACAGCAACTCGGTGTTCGATCAATATCTCGCGAATTATGCGTTCGAGGTCGACCGAGTAAGCAACCGCGCGTCTGATGGAGACAAGTGAGCGTTTTTGAGCAGCCCGATGGCTTCTGTTGCAACCTGCCGGGAGGGCCAGACAACCTAAAAAGAAGTACCGTCTATTCATTGTGCAAGCGGTCGCTCACCCCGGGTTGCCCTAAGTGCGAGGAGCCTGAGCCAAACGTCCTCATACGTCCGGCAGGCCAGCGAGTCGGAGACATCAGCGATTGTGATGTTGTGATACGCCAGACCAACTTGTAGCCAACAGAGCGCTTGCATTGACTCTGGTGCCGCAAGGTGCTCCTGGGCTCGCGCGACTGATTTCCTTAACCACTCGCCCGGATTGGGAGGAAACGCCAGTAGCGCAAGTCCAGTCATCTCCGGATATGACCATGAGTTCTCGCTGCGGTAACGCGAACCACCATGGTTCCAGCCGCCATCTTTGCAACGTCTAGATAGAAGATAGTCCCGACTTGCTTCTATGAATTCCTGTATCCGGTAATCGGATGTGTTTTCGGAAAGAGAACGCAACGCCAATACAGAAAAGACTGTCGGACCGATCCAGGCTGCGGTTCCCGGATACCAGGGAGTTCCACCTTGTGTGGTCCGCGCGCTCGCCGGTTGCAGTTTCTCCAGCAATCGGTACAGCCACGAGTTTGTGGCAGGCGCTTGACCGACCAGCCACTCGCACCCAGCTTTGCGGGCTTTCATCGGCCAGCCAGCACGTTGTAGAGCAAGTACCGCGAGGCTGGTTACCCAGGTGCTGGTGTCGACCACGGGATTCGGAGCCCAACCTCCATCCGCCCGCTGCCGGTCGAGCAACCAATGCCGAGCTCGATTCAGTTCTGCATCAGTCCGTCCTCGGACTGAGAGCGCAAGTAAAGACATGGCGGTTGGCTCTGTCCACGATTTGCCTCCTCCGTGGTAGCTCCAGCCGCCATCAGAATTTTGCGCTGCTCGTAGTCGCTGCTCGAGGATTTCGACCTCTTGCATTCCCGGATTGACGATTACGGCATCATCTTGCGATTGCGTCGGCGCTTCAGATACAGCACCAGAGTGGCGCCTGCAGCAACCCAGAGAAGGGCTTGAACGGCCATCGAATCCATATCTACTTGTCTCCTTTCAGAACCAGGGGCCTTTGAGTTGTAGTGGCCCCGGCCCACGCGTTATTGCACTCAGCAGTCAAAAAACTTATCGGTACGGAAATCGGAATTTTTGAGCCGGAATACTGCCCAGGACTAGCGCGACACGCTGCTCATCGCGGGAAGTAAGTTCGTAAATACCTGGAGCATGCCTGGTCCCGCAGTTACCACGAGTAGCGCGGGGAGGCAAAAGAAGAAGATCGGAAATACGAGCTTCACGCCCACCTTCCCGGCGCGTTCCTCCGCTTCCTGCCGCCGCCTGATGCGAAGGTAGTCCGACTGTGTGCGAAGGGCATCCGCGACACTCGTCCCAAACCGGTCTGTCTGAATGAGGATCGAAACCAGCTTCTTGACCTCTTGCTCTCCGGTCCGTTTGGCGAAGCTCCGGAGAGCTTCTGCCCGTGCTGTACCCGCCATCATCTCCATATTCACCAACGAAAGTTCTTCACTGACCGCTGGATGGACGTTCTTCAATTCATTGCCGACATTGACGATGGCCTGATCGAGTCCGCATCCCGCTTCCGTACAAATGACTAGGAGATCGAGAACGTCCGGCAGTGCAAGCCGGATCTGCTCGTGACGCCGCCCGACTAGTCGCCCCAGAACGAAGCCGGGTCCGAGATAACCGATACCGGCTGCCGCGATCGGCAGAATGATTCGCAGCAAAGGATTGTCAAGCCGGCTGCGAACCAAGAGCGCGCCCACTAGAAGAACCACTCCCAACGTGATTTTCACGCCATAGTAAACCGCCACAGCCGAGTTCGACCGATATCCGGCCGCAATCAGTTCGCGCCTGGCAATCGAGGAATCCTGAGCCGAGATCGGTAGCAGGTTTCCAAGCGGCTCCAGGAAGCTGGAGACCGTCAGCGGTTTCTTCTTCTCTTTCGAGTAGCGCATCGCGGTCATGTCCGAGTTGGAGCTAGCTAGCTGATCCAGGATTCGCAAAGGCCTCACGTAATGCAGGTAGCCGAACGCGAGGATGGCGCCTGAAACCATAACGAACAGAATTGCTGCGACGATGAGAGCCATCAATCAAACCTTGATGTTGACGATCTTCCGGATCACGAGATGCCCGATCACCTGTAAGACAATGGCTCCGTAAATCATTAGGCGGCCGATCTTATCCGCGGCCATACCAAGCAGATATTGCGGGTTGCTCATGGCCATGAAGCCAACCACTGCGATCGGCATGAACACAAGAACCAAACCCGTGATCCGCCCGTGTGCGCTTGCGGCTTTGACCTGCCCTTTAAGTCGGAACCGCTCTCGTATGATCGATGCCAATTTCGTAAGAATCTCGCCCAGGTTGCCGCCTGTCTCCTGTTGGAGCAGGACGGAAGAAACAAAAAAACGCACGTCCACCAGTGGAATGAGCACCAGGAGCTTCTTGAAGGCTTGCTCGAGGGGAGATCCGAGTTGGATCTCGTTAGATACTCGGCGGAATGCCGACGCGAGCGGTTCAGGTGAATCCGTCGATAGCATCTCGAGCGCGATAGAGAAGCCGTGGCCGGCACGCATGGACCGCGCGAGAAAATCGAGTGCCTCCGGAAATTGCTCCTCAAACGCCGCGATGTTCTTCGCCCGCTTTCGTTTGACATAGAGCAGCGGGCAACACGTAGCAACTGCTGCGAAGAGCGGAGCAGTGATCTGTGGAGACAGCATGAAATGCAGCTTCAATCCAACAAAGAATCCCAAAATGGCCGCTACACAAGAGATGAATATGAACTTGCTCGCATTCCAGTCCTGGCCCGCCTGCTCGAGAAACAAAGTAAGCCGTTCCGACAGCTTCAGGCGGTGCAGCAGTCTCGAAAATGCATCTTCCGTCTTCGCCGCACGCACCAGCAGGGAACTTCGCTGCTCGACGGGCGATGCTTCCGCCTTGCGCAGCATGGACTGAATCTGCCGCTTCTGTTTCGACTTCAGAAACGACATGCCAAGGCCCATACAGGCCACGACCACCGCGAAGATGAAGATGAAGATAAGAGCGAGCAGAGCCATGTTTCACCGCACTTCCGTAACGTTCTGGAAGATAGTGGCGGGTAATTCGATCCCGGCGGCCTTAATGCGCTCACTGAATTTCGGTCTTACACCCGTCGGGCGGAACCGTCCCGTTACTCGGCCATCACTCGACAGCCCAGTACGTTCGAAAACGAAGATGTCCTGTGTCGTGACCAGATCGCCTTCCATGCCTAGGCACTCGGTGATGTAAGTGACTTTGCGCGATCCGTCCGAAAGGCGGGAAATCTGAACAAAAAGGTCAACCGCGGACGCGACCTGCTGGCGGATAGAGCGGACGTTGAGATTGGAACTCGCCAGGCCAACCATCACCTCCAAACGGCTGATTGCGTCTCGCGGCGTGTTGGCGTGAATGGTCGTCAGCGATCCGTCATGACCAGTGTTCATGGCCTGCAGCATGTCGAGCGCCTCTTCCCCGCGCACCTCACCCACGACGATGCGGTCCGGTCGCATACGCAGCGCATTGATCAGCAGATGTCTTTGGACGATCGCACCTTTACCCTCGATATTTGCCGGACGGGTTTCGAGCCTCGCGACATGAGTCTGCCGCAGTTGCAGCTCGGCTGCGTCTTCGATGGTGACAATGCGCTCATGCTCCGGGATGAACCCGGAGAGCATATTGAGGAATGTGGTTTTACCCGCGCCCGTTCCCCCGGAGATGATGATGTTCAACCTCGCCTTAACGCACGCCTTAGCCAGCTCCAACATGCCTTCGGTCAAGGACAGATTGCGCAGCAGATCCGCGGGCTGCAACGGACTTCCTCCGAATCGGCGGATCGATAGCAGCGGCCCATCGACCGCCAGGGGAGGGATAACCGCATTCACGCGCGATCCGTCCGGCAAACGGGCGTCCACCATGGGTGAAGATTCGTCGATTCGCCTGCCGACTCGGGACACGACACGCTCGATGATCCGCATCAGGTGCGCATCATCTTTGAACTCGATGTTCGTTCTTTCCAGGCGGCCGCGCTTTTCTACGTAAATCAGGCGCGGCGTTGTTACCAGGATGTCTGATATGGTCGGATCACGCAGCAGAGGCTCCAGCGGCCCCAACCCGAAGACCTCGTCCAGCACCTCTTCAATCAGCCGCTCTTTCTCGACCAGGCTTAGCGGCGTTTTTTCTTCCGAGATGATCTTGGCGATCGAGGGTCGAATCTCCTGACGCACGCGATCGCCCGGCATCGCATAGACGGCCTCGAGGTTGATCCGGTCGAGAAGCTTGCGATGGATGGAGAACTTCAGCTCCTGATACTGCACGGCACCAGGGTCTCGATACGCCGCGTTCGATCTTACGGGTTCAGAATTGCGTGGCTCTGCGCGCAGAGGCTCGGCAGTGAGCATTTCAGGTCCTTATCCGAACAGTGCGAATTTCTTCTTGGTTTTCATTGGCTGAACCCCCGCAATCTTCGATGCAAAGCGGGAGAACTCCTGGGCCAAACGGTTGTGAGCATCGAGAAGATTGCCGTTTGAATATGACTGGTAGAGGCTCATGTAATCATTCGGTAATGCCGCGTACAGCGAGCGGCCCAAAACTTTCTCCAATTCCTGTCTGCTGATGTTCATCGTTTTCGGAGTGCGATTGAGAACTAGCCGCAGTTTCTCCCCCTGCTCGAATAGTCCGTGCACGATCGTTTTCAGGCCGTGCAAGGCAACCACCTCTAAAGTAGAAATCAGGAATAGCTGATCGATCTCTCCCAGCACGGCGCTGGCAATGGAGTTGAGGCTTCGGCCGAGATCGAGTATTACCCACTCGTGCTGCGTCCGCATGAATTGCAACAGTTGTATCAGTTGCTCTTCGTCCGGATGATCCCAGCGGGAGTAAACGGCGGGTGCGGGAATGACCGACAGTCCGGGCTTGTGCTCGATGACGAGTGCTTTCCACAAACTCTCGTCCAATCGCGACAGATTCTTGATTCCGTCCAGCACCGAATAGGAGCTGGGCGTTTTCATCAGGAATCCCACGAGCCCGGACGTCAGGTCGAGGTCTGCCAGCAGAACACTGCGCCGGGTCAAATTTTGAAGTTCTGCCGCAACGTGGCATGAAACGGTAGTGGCGCCGCAGCCGCCCTTTGCTGAAAGGAAGCCGATCACCTTCCCGCGAGCGGCCGTTGTAGCTTCGTCCCCGAGCGCTAAGCGGTCGAGCGCGGACCGAAGTGACTCTTTTAGTGGACAATGGACGAATTCGTTTGCGCCGCCACGCATTGCGGATAAGATCACGTGCGGATCAGCCGTAGCGTGAATCGCAATCACTTTCAGCCGGGGATTCTGGAACCGCAACTGCCGGATGGCGACGCTGAGTTCCAACGGCAGGACGGAAAGATCCAACAAGAGCACGTCCGGCTTAACTGCGCCGATTTGCTGGATCAAGCTATCCCACGTTCCGCTGTGCTCCTGAAACGGGACCGAGTTGACAGAATGCCTGAGTACTTCGAGCGCCTCGCGCCTCAAAGCCTCATCTTGAACATGCAACAGGAATGTAGCGGACGTCACTGAACTTCCCGTCACTGGTTACCCGGTCGCTGTGCGTTTCCTTGCACGGTAGCGGAAGGATTTTGCTGGATAGGTAACGGCTGCACCGTAACGCCGCCTTGCGGCATGTTCGCAGGGGCTGCTGGTTCAGTCATTATTTTCAGCTCTTCAATCGGCAGGCTCTGCACTCTGGGCAGAGACTCCGCAGGACCGGTCACCGCAGCTCCCGGCTGCTGCGGCGCTGCAGGTGAACTACCTTTCAGGAATGTTTCCGGCATGTTGAGTTCAGGCGGCTTCACACCTGCCGGGATTGGGCGCACGAGTTGCGGAGTCACCATCACCATCAATTCGCTGTTGTTCTTGATCAGCGATTTGCTCTGAAATAGTTTGCCGAGTACGGGGAGATTCGCCAGTCCCGGGATTTTGTCGAGTTGTTCAGTCGTCTGATTGTCGAGTAGCCCGGCAATGACAAAGCTCTGGCCGTCTTCGAGCTCCACCTCGGTCTGCACTCTCCGCGTGGCGAGCCCCGGAACCGTGTAGCCGCCTACCGTGAGCCCATTCGAGTAATCAAGCGAGCTCACTTCGGGCGTTACCACCAGACGGATTGTTCCCCGCGGTGTCACCAAGGGCAGAAAGTTGAGGCGAATACCGAATTCTTTGAACTGGATCGTGATCTGGCCGATGCCCGACGCGCCACCCTGCAAAGTGGGAAATGGAAACTCGCCGCCCGCAAGGAAGCTGGCGGGTTTGCCGCTCAATGTCAGGAGATTGGGCTCGGCCAGGATTTCCAGCAGGCTCTTTGCCTCCAGCGCCTGAATAAATGCGCCCATGTTCAGGTCAGGGCGGAGATAGAAGATGTTTAAGAGGTCAGAAAAGGTCACCGCACTGCCTTGGCTGCCCTGGTTGAAGGTTGGATTTTGCCCGAACTGGCCTGTGGTGACGTTGCTGACTCCTTTCTGATCGGCTGTGAAGAGGTTGAATCCGTACTGGGCGGAAGCGGTCCGGCTGACGTTTGCGAACCGCACTTTCAGCAATATCTGAGGATCGCTTGCCGGCACGAGTACGCGGAGCAGATTCACGACCTTTCCGAGTGCCGAAGCGATGCTCTGCGCGCGGTCGGCGGTGATCGGATCGGGAACCGTACCGCGCAAGAACACGGTGCCGCCCTCCAGCTCAAGTGAGACGTCGGCGCCCGCCTCTTTCCTGAGCTCCTCGCGTACGGCGTCCACTTTGGCGGTGTTCGCCTGAACGTGAACGTCGTATTCCGACCGCTTCCCGGCGGAATCCCACATCATCAGCGTTGTGTCACCAGGTGACTTGCCGTTGATGAGCACCTCGGTCGAACTCACGGCAACAGCTTCGGCGATATCGGGATTCGAAACAGAGATTCGTTTCAGGCTGGTACCATGCTCGATCACGACTGATTTGCTGACCGTAACGGTCACAGCTAAAGGACCGTTTGTGGTCTGCAGGGTGTCGGCCGCGAATGCGACACGTCCAGCCAGCCAGCAGAATGCGGCAAAGGCGAAGAAGGAACTATCTCGGAATGTCGATCGTCTGTTCACTTCGCTTCACTCCGCTGAATACTTCGACGGTTGGCGCTTCAGGCTGGCGAACCGGCCGTTCCGCCACCCGTGCAACCGTGACGGGCGCAGGCGCCGGACGCCTTTCGGATCCGAACAACATCGCCAGGGATGAGCCGTGCGTTGGCTCCTGTTTCGTGTCGAGCGGATTGCGCAAAACCAGTTGCACTTTTGCCTGCCCGCTGGCCAGATCTAAAACCTCGGCTTGGTCTGGAGTGACTAGCAAATTGACGACCTGCGCGGACTCGGGCTTGCCATCCACACGCTTGTCGATCTTCTGGCCAGCAGAGAGCACTTCAATGTTCTGAAGAACCGTCCTGCAAACTGTGTTGGCGTCCGGACCTCCGGCGTTCCCAGCCACGAGCACATCCACTCGCATTCCAGGGAGCACGAAGCCAGCTAAACCTACTACATCGTTCACCGGGAGCGCGACAGCACGCATACCGATCGGAATCGTTGCCGCCAAGCCCGCCCCGGCGCCTTTCGGAGCCAATCTCCCTTCGAGCAACGGCTCGCCTTCGTAGATGGTCGCCACAACACCGCGATCCACCAGTTCAGGCCGAGACTTCACCGCATGCTCGGGCGGCTGCCCCGTCCACACAATCTCCTTCAGATCGTAATCGTGAATGAGAGCGCCAACCTGCAGTTCATGCGATGCGACCACGAGTTTGGTCGTCACCATCGGCCGGGGCGGAACCTGCTGGACACGGGAGAGAAACAGCCGGTAGACAGCAAAGCTTGTCAGGCCGGCTACGACCAGAGCGAACGCAAATACACCGAGTAAACGACGGTTTATCACTGCTGGAGCCTCTTTTAGCTCGTTCGATCAGGAAACCAATACGGATGAGTACGTTGGGCGCGGCAAGGGACGCTAGAGCCGCGGGTTTTAACCGACCTCGGCTCTCAACAGAGAATTGCTGTTACGAACCGGACGTGGCGGCCGTTGCAGCAGCATTCATGTTCGTGTTGATTGCAGACCATATATTCGTGATGCTGCCCTTGACACTGCTCAGGACGGAAACCGCGGCCAGAGCGATAAATGCGAGGAGCAAGGAGTATTCGACGAGGTCCTGACCTTCCTCCTCATTCCAAAATGCTGCTAATGCTGAATTGAACATATGTGTCTCCTTTCGTTGTATCTCAAGCTTCGACCTGCCTTGTTTCGTTATTCGCTAGCAGGCGAAGTTACGCGGCTCCCGTGGGAGTTCCCAAAATTGTTATCGACAGATTTGGCCCGAAATATAACAGCCATTCCATCATCGAAGATTAATCTCCAATTTGGAGACATCTTCAAGACGGTCGCGAGAGAGCTATCCGGCTTAATCATCACGCCATCGATGGCATACTTCCTGAGCTGCGAGCCTACGTCCGGATAGGCGCCGAGGATATGCGCATAGTCCTGGATTTGCGCGCTTCCAAAGAGATCGCTTCGTCCATCCACGAATACTTTCTGGTCCGGATACAGCCGGTATAAAACGTAGTCGGCCCATTGATCGATCGTGAAGAGGTGCGAAAAGCGCGCACGCCTGAGGGTTGGAATTGCCTGGACAGGAAAATTCTTAGGGCTAAACTCATCGCGAAATCCGGGCATTCCAGTATCGAGAGCCCACCCAACCAGTACCAATGCAGCTAAGCAAGCGACATGACTGCGCGGTAACCGCTCGAGCGGCTGAAGCTCAGAGCAGACGCTCTTAGCGATAATTCGGAACTTACGAAAAGTCCTGCTGGAATTGAATCGATCTGCCACATCCGACATCATTGCTGCAACGTAAGGAGCGGAAACGAGCAGAAACAGTGGCAGGTTCCGAACGGAATAGACAGCCGCGTGGGCCCAAACGATAATCCAGAGGCCGGCAGTCATGTCACGCCGCTGAAGACACCAGAACGCGGCAGCAGTACCGAGGAACAACATGAGTTCGGGCAAAAGCATTCCGGGATTGTGGAAGTTGATCGACTGAAACTCAGAAATGCCATCGAGGAGCTTCGAGTCCCGGATGTACGCAAATACGTGCCGATGTAAGCGCCAGCCATATGGGTTTATGAAGGTCGCGAGCACGCAATTCAATGCTGTCGCCATGTACGGCCATCCAGCTTTGAACAGATCTTGTACTCGGACGCCGGGTTTGAGCGCGGCCAGCGCTTCACCGGGCCCGGCGATAGCAAGCAAGATGACGCCGATGAAAAATCCACCGTGCAAATTCACCCACACGATCATCAGCGCTGGTAAGAACAGCAGCTCGCGTTTCTTACCCTCACGCGCCCGCAGCAGCGATCGTAGAAAAAGAACGGTCAGCAGCCAGGAAAACAACTGCGGTCTGGCCAGCCAGTGCATGGTCGATGCCGAAATGGCCAGAGCTGTAACCAAGAGCGCGAGAATGTCATTCCCCGAGATCCTTCGCACTAATCGGAATAAGAGCGCGAACGTTAACGCCAACAGAACGACGCTGAGAAAAACAACGCCGGCGAGTCCCCAGGCTTGGTCCAGCAGGGCGAATATCAAGTCGCAGCCCCATTCCCACGCAAACCAGGGTTGCCCGAACTTCGTGAACGAGAAGAAATCGGAAACGGGCACAGATCTGTGCTGCAGAATCCACTCGCCCGTGCGAATATGCCAGCCGGTATCGCCATCTGCGAGCAGGCGTTCGGTCCCGCCGGCTAGGCCAAACAAGAGGAAGATTGGAAGAATGAATGCGAAGTCCGTCAGCGAAGGAAGCAGGTAAACAATCCAGCGCTGGCGCGATAACGCGCTCTGGTCCCAGGATTGAGCCGCGGCGGTCGACATCCAGTCCGCAAAGATAGTTAGCTCTGGCGGATCGATATTTCAGCAAAGACCTACAAGAAAGGTTACAGAAACTTCCGGTGCTGCATCTGGACTACGTTTCGAGGTAGTCTATAGCGCACAAAAATCTGATTGAGATGATCGCGGCGATAGCTTTCCGTCAGTGACGCGCAGCAGCGATTTCGTCGAACGGAACGGCACCTTCCACGTGGATCCGGAAACTCACGACGGAAACCGGCCCACGAACCTCGTTGTAGCCCAGATTAATCACGTGTTGCCAGTCAACTGCAGCCGAAATGCCTCGCCAGATATGGGCCGTATAGTAAGCCTCAAAGATCTTTTCGAGCCCATAAGTAAGTCCACCGTCCCCTAGAAGAAATCCGAGCCCCCCGAGTTGCAATATCGGCGGTGATCTCCGGAGATGCCATTCGTGACGAAGGCTGCGCCGATTTTGTCGTTCGGACGCCTCCAAGCCTGGCCTCTCAGATCGCCTCCAATCTGGACAGTTCGATCGACTTCGGTATAGGCGAAGGATTCGTTGGCCCCTTCATTCCAGCCGAGGCGCGCAAACGCTCGCACTTGGCCAGTGATTGGCTGCTCCAGGTTGATCCCGAAACCATATTTCACACGTCCTTGCTTCCGGTACTTCACGACATCCGGAACGGGATCATGACCGGACAAATAGCCGTTGATGGTTTCGCGGTAGTTACCCATGTCTGCGTGGTTCACAAAGGCAAGTAGCCGAAGCACGGATTCGCGGTCCGGAATGATTGTGCGGTGTAGTTCGAGCTCGAAGTTTTCACCACTGGCTCGAGTGATGTTCCAGTCGAGATCAATACCGTTCGCAACCGTGGGCATCAGCATTTCTCCAAGGCGAAAAGCGCCGAAGCGGTCGTAGTACTCCGCCAATAAGCCGTATGTGTAGCCGCGCGTGTCCGCAGCGTAGTCGAAAGCGCCGTTGTTGTTGACAGTCCAATTCATGAACTGGAGATGGCTATCGCTTCCAACAGCGTTTACATCGAAGAAATCGGCTGTACTCATCTTGCCGAGCCGGAATTCCAGACGGCGTACCGGGAGGGATGTGGAGAGAGAGGGGATTTCGCGTGACTTCTACTTTGTCTTTTGACAGCGGCACGATGTAGTGCGGCAGCCCGCGGGCGAGATACGGCTGGGATCGCAGCGTAGGGTTGCGAACCACATCCAGATTGGTGAAACCCGCAATACCGAGCGCATTGCTAAGGCCATAGCCTCCCGCGCTCTCAACATCAGCGATGATTTCCAAATTCGGTGTGATCTGAAGACCCGTGTACAGCGTCAGGACGCGTGACGTCGCATGCTCGGGCGTATTTCGAAAGCTGTTCGGACCGCTGTAAGCCGCCGGAAGGGCATCGTGCTGCTGGCGTATGAAGTTGGCCTGCCCTGAGACCCACAGCCTATTCCAGGAATTCACACTATCGTCATCGTGAACAGACGGATCTCCGCCCTGCGCGCGCAGCATGACCCCAGTCGCCAGAATCAGGCATGGCAGAAGGATGCGCAGCTTTCTCAGTCTTCCGTTATGAGATGGCGGTGTCAATCGAGTCCAAAGAGATTCGACAAGAAAGGATCGCGTTAACTCAATCGTCACACTCGTGAGCGCTCCCGGGTGGCGCGATAGTAAATCATCAGATGAATTTACCCGCGGTTTGCTTCGTGGGAATTACATTCGCCTCAATAGGAGCGAGCGTTCTCATCGCGACATCGAAGTCCCTCTATGTTGGAGAACTGGATGGAACGCTTCGTCAAGTGAATCTGCGGGAGACACTCGTTCGTGAATTGAAACACGTTGGGCGTTTCGAGATCGCGAAAACGCCCGA
>JAFAUR010000142.1 GCA_019243205.1 Acidobacteriaceae bacterium
CGCCTCCGTAATAGTCAGGACTGGCGCTTCCAGTGGGAACAAATACAAGATTGCGCGCCGGATCGGCGACAATGATTGACCAGGCATTGGCAGCGCCGGTCTTCTTGGCGCTTCCATTCTTCCACGTATCGGCACCGGGCGCCCCAGCGTCCTGCGGTATGGGATCCCAGGTCCACTTCAGGTTCCCGCTCTTTACATCGAACGCGCGAACTTCACCGCTAGGCTGATCTGTTGCCCCGTTATCGGCGATGCCCGAACCAACCACGATCGTGTTGCCGATCACCGCGGGCGGGGAAGTCTCTTCGTAGTCAGCGTAGTTCTTTGCTGGAATCCGAAGACCCTGCCGCAGATTTACGGTGCCGTTGTCGCCGAAATCGGAACACGGCTTTCCCGTTTCGGCGTCGAGCGCAATCAGTTGGGCATTCTCGGTGGCGATGTAGATGCGGCGCTTGCCGGACGCGGGCTTCCAGGTGGAAACACCGCGATGCGCGAAGTCTCCATAACCCGCATCTTTATGTACGTCGCTCCGAAAAACCCACCGCGCTTTGCCGGTATCGGGATCTAACGCGATAACACTGCCGAGCGGCGTTCCCAGGTACAGCGTTCCATCGACGTAGATGGGTGTTGCCTCAAAGGCGGTGGGCCTGCCGTGCCGAGCACTATAGGCATCTCCGGTTCGGTAAGTCCAGGCAATTTTTAATGAGCTGACATTGGAGGCATTGATCTGCGTGAGAGGAGAAAATCGCTCGCCACCGGGATCATGCCCGTAAGTTGGCCAATCGGAACCGGCAGGCTGGTCTGCCGCAAAGGCCAATACGAGAACGAGTGGGAGCAGCAGCGCGCGCGGGCAAACGTACACAGAGCCCTATTTTATTGGAATTCCGTGCTGTTCGAAAGTGCCGCGAACTTCTTTGGGCGATAGGCGGGAGGCATCGTACTCGACGAACAGTTGATTACCCGAAGGGAGCACGCGCGTGGCGAATAAGCCGTAGACAGAATGCATCCGGGAAATCTCGTTCAGTTCTCGATCATCTAGTGCGCGAGACAGTTGGAACGTGATCTGGACCTTCGTCATCGGGAATCAGAATAGCATCTACTCGGAACTGGCTTGTTTCAGTCGCCACTGGATCTGGCGAAACATGCCCAGCCAGGTTTCGGCATCTGAGGACGGTATCTTCGAACGTCGAAGTAAGCGCCGGATTTTGAGTTCCGTCGATTGCGATGTTTTCTCGTTGATGTAGCCGGACCGGTTGAGAATATCGAAAAGCAACCCATTCAGCCGTTCGTAATCCTCGGCTTTTGCCGGTGCGGACTCCTCAAATCGATACGAGCGGAGTGTCTCGTTGCGCCGGAGTTCGTAGAGGCAAATTGCAACCGCCTGACCGAGGTTCATCGATCCATGTTCTTTTCGCGTTGGGATGCGAAGCAGCCAGTGGCAATGGCTCATGTCCTCGTTCGAGAGTCCGAACTTCTCGGAGCCGAAGAGCAGGGCAACAGGAGCACCGCACGAACCGGTCTCCTGAATCAGATCAGCCGCCGTTTCGAGCGAGTATAGCGGCAAATGGAGATCCCGGTGGCCGACAGACGTAGTCCCAGTTACAAGTACGCAATCGGTTATCGCTTCGGCGACGGTCGAGAATGTCTCCGCGGCTTCGAGCACATGCTGAGCTCGAACCGCGGAGCGTGCTTCTTTGAACGCTATCTCGTATGGATTTACAAGCCGCAGGCGGTTGAAGCCGAAGTTGCTCATCGCCCTGGCAGCTGCGCCGATATTTAGCGGATTACGCGGCGCAACCAGGACGATACGCAGCGATTCGGAGAGATCCAACGACGCTATTCTTCCAGATACGTGTAGCCCTGCAATCCTTCTTCGTAGAAGCGCAGCAGACGTCCCGATTCTTCATAGCCGATGCGCTGTTCGCGAACCGCCTTCTCGACATCACGGCGGAACTGATCGACCAGCATCTGCGTGTTGTATTGAACGTAATTCAGTACTTCGCGCACGGTGTCGCCCTGCACCACGGTTTTCAAGACTACTTCTCCGTGCTCGTCCAGGCTCACGTGCACCGCATTCGTATCGCCAAACAGGTTATGCAGGTCACCAAGGATCTCCTGATACGCCCCCAACAGAAAAGCCCCCAAGTAATACGACCCGTTGTTGAACGGATGCAGCGGGAGAGTTTTTTTGACGTCCCGGCGGTCGATAAAAAGATCTACCTTGCCGTCGGAGTCGCAGGAAATGTCACCGAGTATGGCATGCCGCGTCGGCGCTTCACTGAGGCGGTGAATCGGCATAATCGGGAACAGCTGTTTGACGGCCCAACTGTCGGGCATGCTCTGGAATAACGAGAAGTTGCAGAAGTATGTATCCGAAAGCATTCCCTCGAGTCCTTCCAGCTCTTCGGGGAAGAACTCCAGGTCTTTAGCCAGTTTCAACGTTTTCCGGCAAATTGCCCAATAGAAGTTTTCCGCGAGGCTCCGTTGATCGAGGCTAAGGTATCCGAGATTGAACAGATTGAGCGCAGAATCGAGCGCCTGCTGCGCATCGTGGTAGCTCTCGAGCAAGTTCTTCTTGCTGATGGAGCGATAAGCTTCAAAAAGATCGAGGAGCGGCTGCTCAGAATCCTCGGGGATGCTGCCAGGCAGCTCTTCCTCGCCGAACCCGCTTACCCCCAGAACGTTGAAGACAAGAACGCTGTGGTATGCGGCGACCGCCCGCCCGCTCTCGGTGATTATTGTGGGGTGGGGAACCTCGGCTTCGTCACAGATGCTTTGCAGGTGGTACACGACGTCGCGCGCGTATTCCTCGAGCGTGTAGTTGACGCTTGACTCAAAATCGGTTTGGGAGCCATCGTAATCGATCCCGAGGCCGCCGCCGACATCCATGTATTGCAAGCCGGCGCCTGATTTTTTCAGCTCAACGTAAACGCGCGCGCCTTCAATGACGGCTGCCTTGATCTGACGGATGTTTGTGATCTGGCTGCCGAGATGGAAGTGAAGCAACTGCAGGGATTCGGGGATGCCGCGCTCTTTCAGGAACTCGAGGGCTTTGATGGCTTCGCTGACGGTCAAACCGAATTTCGAGCGGTATCCTCCCGAAGATTTCCAGCGTCCGGACCCACGGCTCGCAAGCTTCACGCGAATGCCGATAGTGGGCTTAACGCCTACTTGCTCCGCGTGCTTGGCTATGAGTTCGAGCTCGGTAAACTTCTCTACAACGGGTATGATGCGCCGCCCGATCTTTTTTGCGAGCATCACCATCTCAATGTATTCGTCGTCTTTGAACCCGTTGCAAATGATCGGAGTTTCGTTATCGGCAATCGCCAGAACCGCGAGCAATTCGGGTTTGGATCCGGCTTCCAGACCAAACCGGTGCGCGCGACCGAACTGAAATACTTCCTCGACAACCTGACGCTGCTGATTTACTTTGATGGGGTACACGCAAGCGTAGCCGCCCTGATAGCCGTGCTCCCGAATGGACGCCTGAAACACCTGGTGCATCTCGCCCAAGCGGTGCTTCAGAATATCGGCAAAGCGGATCAGTATGGGCAGCGAGATGCCTCGCCAAACGAGACTGTCCACCAACTGCTTCAGATCGATGCTCCGGTCGGGCTCCTTCGTAGGGTGAACGAAGAGATTTCCGTTCTCACCGACGGAAAAATATCCCTTGCCCCAACTGGCTACGTCGTAGAGCTCCGAAGCATCGGTGGTGGTCCAGCGATCGGCCGGTTCACGCACCTGCCCGGCGACGGCAACTTTAGTGTTCAGTGGATTTGCTCCTCAGAGGTTGACAATCGAGAGGACGTACGCGGAATGCTTGTCAAACTCGATTAAAGCACGAATCATGCCCGATCCGACAGCTAGGGCCGAGAGGATGCGGAACGCCTCGACGAGTCCGAATCGCTCGGTAGACTCACCGTCTGCAGCCAGAAATTCCGGACGTCCAATACCGCTTTCATCAGACCTTCCAGCGAGGAGGGTTTCCTGACATATGCATTCGCATGGTAATCGTATGCCCGCCTGATGTCTGCCTCTGCTCGCGAAGAGGTGAGAACGATGACCGGGATGTGCCGGGTGAGAGGATTATTTTTTATTTTCTCCAGAACCTCGTGTCCGTGGATTTTGGGTAGATTGAGATCGAGCAGGATCAGATCGGGCTGCCAGCCCAGCTTGGACTGCCGGGATTGCATGACCATATCGAGCCCTTCCGCCCCATCGTTTGCTACATGTATGTTGACGTCTGTGCCGATCTCCTGAAACGCTTCTGCAAAGAGTCGAACGTCACCAGGATTGTCTTCGATCATCAGGAGCTGGAATGCTCTTCGGGGTTGGATCACGTCCATGTCACAAACATCGTCGGGGCGAAAAACTGACTGTAAAAGGGCTAGACGATGGAACGGGAAGAAATTGCACAAACAAACCGTTTCCTGTGTTGGCTTTATGAGGTACTTCATTCGAGTTAGGCCGCGGTTACTGTGAAGCGGTTCACGGTTCGTACTATTTTCGTGACCTCGTCTGCCACTTCTACGTATGCCGTTGATGGCAGCAGGTTGGGGAGCGCATCTCGAACTTCCCGCCACAGAGGCGGTTGCGCTACATCGGGTAGAGGAGCGGGCTAAAACTAGTTGTGGACCAAGCTTTCCGTGAACTCGAAGCGCTTACTAAGGAAGTGACGCGATGCTTCCGTTGCCCGCGGTTGGTCAAGCATCGGGAGTTGATCGGGATAGAAAAGCGCCGTTCCTATCGCGACCAAGAGTATTGGAGCCGTCCCGTGCCGGGGTTCGGAGATCCGGAGGCGCGGCTATTTATCCTGGGGCTTGCCCCGGGCGCGCACGGAGCGAATCGGACGGGACGCATCTTTACAGGAGACCGCTCCGGCGAATTTCTTTACCGGGCGCTGTGGGAAGCTGGTTTCGCCAATCAGCCGACCAGCACAAACCGTGCCGACGGTTTGGTGCTGAACGATGCGTACATTGCTGCGACCGTGCGATGTGTACCTCCGGACAATAAACCACTACCGGCAGAGATTCTTACCTGTCGCACATTCCTGATCCGGGAACTCGGCGTTTTGCGAAATACACGTTTGGTTGTGGTTCTTGGGGGTATCGCGCTCGGCGCATACCTATCCGTTTTGCTGGAGCAGGGCCGGATACGCAGCAAGGCTCGGTATCCGTTTTCGCACGGAGCTTACTTCGAGATGGAGGATGGCGCGCCCAGAATTCTCGCCTCCTATCATCCCAGCCAGCAAAATACTTCTACCGGGCGTCTGACATCCGGGATGCTGCGAGACATTTTTCTTCGCGCGCGTGCGCTCGTCGCGCAGGCCTAAACGAACGGACCCACGCGGGCACTGGGAATGGAAACCGGCTGCTTGCTGTCGAACAACTGCTGCGCTTCCGTGCTGAGCAGTGCCCATAATCCATACACTCCTAAGGCTGTGCCCAGTGGAACGTGAAATAAATGGAATACTGATACGACAATCATCAGCGGCCGCGCCCACGGTCTGAATTGCATGAGACCCCAACCACCGACCAGAGACGGCAACGCGAGAATCATGAAGAAGATCGCTATACCGATCCCGACAGTGACCAAGATCGGTTCGGCCATCCACCCATCCGAAACATCTGAGGTCGTCGACAGATGAACGATCCCGGCCACTCCACTAAGAACAATGAATGCCGTGACACCGATCAGGGCCGCCAAACCCCCCATAATCATGTTGAGGATACCGACGATTCGAATGTGGTCTCTCATGGCTGCACCGCAGTCTACATCTAATGATACGGTTTACCCAGGTTTGTGTTCCAAGCCTTTGAAACAGTAAGGCGCGCTATGGTTTGGCAAACGAGCCGCAGGACGCTAAACTAAAGGCGATGCCGCAACCGTCTGAATCATTGAGACTTATACCACTGCGATGACCATCTTGGCGTTCCTGTTTGCCTCACAGACGTTTGGTGCCCGCGTCACCAACGGCCTCTTTGATGACACGTTTTCAGGGATTTACCGGCTGTCGCCTTTTGATTGGGCACTTCTGATCCCATATTTCGGCATTTTGATGGTGCTGTCGGTCTATGGCATCCACCGATACGAGACGATCAGGCGGTACGCCAAATATCGAAAAAACCTGCTCCATGAGGCTCCGGCGCGATTCGAACAGCTTCCAAAAATAACGGTTCAGCTCCCGATTTACAACGAGCGGTTTGTTGTGGAGCGCCTGCTCGAGGAGGTTGCGAAAATCGAGTACCCGCGCGATCTTCTTCAAATCCAGGTACTTGACGACTCGACGGACGAGACGCATCCGTTCACACAGAGGCTTTGCAACCAATACCGGGCGTCCGGTCTTCCGATCGAATATCGTCACCGGACAAACAGGCACGGCTTCAAAGCCGGGGCTCTGCAGGAAGGTCTAGCAACCGCGACGGGAGAACTGATCGCAATCTTCGATGCGGATTTTGTACCGCCGATGGATTTCCTTACTCGCACGGTCCATTACTTCGCCGACCCGGCAGTCGGGGTCGTGCAAACCCGCTGGAGCTATCTGAATCGTGATTTCAACATACTGACCCAGGTTGAAGCGATGTTGTTGGACGGCCACTTCGTGCTCGAGCATGGCGCACGCTGTGGCGCAGGATTGTTTTTTAATTTCAATGGCACGGCGGGCATCCTGAGACGCTGCATGATCGACGATGCGGGTGGGTGGCAACACGAGACTTTGACTGAAGATTCCGACTTGAGTTACCGCGCACAGCTGAACGGGTGGAAATTTATCTACCTGCCGATGCTGGACTGCCCGTCGGAGCTTCCGATCGATACTTATGGATTCCAGGTTCAACAGGCGCGCTGGGCAAAGGGTTTGACCCAGGTTGCGAAAAAACTGCTTCCGCGGATCTTGAAAGCGGATCTGCCGTTGAAAGTGAAGGTCGAGGCGTTCATGCATCTCACGCCTAACATCTCTTACCCGTTGATCCTGGCCGTATCACTGCTTACGCTCCCGGTGATGATCGTCCGGTTCTACATGGGCGTGTTTCAGATGGTCGCGATCGATTTACCCCTGATCATCGCGTCTTTCTGGTCGATATCGGCTTTCTACCTGTATGCGCAGCGGGAGTTGTTCCCGAAATCGTGGTGGAGGTCGATCGTTTTCCTGCCGATGTTAATGGCAGCGGGCGTGGCTCTTACGGTTAGCAATAGTAAGGCGGTTCTCGAAGCACTCTTCGGAATTCAGACTAGCTTCGCACGCACTGCGAAGTACGCAATCGATTCACGCAAGATACAAGTGAAACCGGAGGCATACCGAAAGCGTAGCGGCTTGCTTCCCTATGTTGAAATTGCGATCGGCAGTTACTTCGTGTACCTCATGCAGTTTGCAATCGAAACGCTGAACTACTTTGCTCTTCCCTTCCTGCTCCTGTTCGTATCCGGCTATTACTGGGCCGGCTTCAGCACTCTTTTCGAAGAATACCGGGGCAAATGGAACTGGAATCGCACGCGTAAACTGGCCCAAGTTCGGTAAATCTGCCCGCCTAATCCTGAAAACTTAACAGCAGCTCGGCGCTCCTGCTTAAATGGGAGTTTCTATGAAATTGCAGAGCTACACCATCACGCAGGGTCGAGACCGCGCTCCCGCGCGATCCTATTTGAAATCAATCGGCTTTACAGACGAGGACTTGAAGAAGCCGATCATTGGTATCGCCAACACCTGGATCGGCACCATGCCATGCAATTACAACTTGAGGGAACTGGCGGTGGATGTTGCCCGCGGAATTCGGGAAGCCGGCGGAACGCCCATGGAGTTCAACACCATTGCGATCAGTGACGGCATAACGATGGGTACCGAGGGGATGAAGACATCTCTGATCAGCCGGGAGGTCATAGCAGACTCGATCGAACTGGTCGCGCGCGGTCATATGTTCGACGGGATCGTGGCGTTAGTGGCTTGCGACAAAACCATACCCGGCGCGGCCATGGCGCTGCTGCGCTTGAATATACCGGCCGTTGTTCTCTACGGCGGCACCATCCTTCCGGGAAGATACAGAGGACGAGACATAACGATCCAAGATGTATTCGAAGCCGTAGGTGCAAATGCCGCCGGACGGATAAGCGATCAGGAGTTGCTCGACATTGAGAATGCCGCCTGCCCCGGACCCGGAGCATGCGGGGGCCAGTACACGGCTAATACGATGTCGACGGTCATGGAGATTATCGGGCTCTCTCCGATGGGTCTGAATTCCATTCCGCAGGTGGATGCGCGTAAGCACGGAGCAGCGGAGAAGTGCGGGCAAGTTATTCTCGATGCAGTCCGAAACAATATCCGCCCGCGAGATATCATTACGCGCGAGTCCATCGATAATGCGATTGCCTGTGTAGCTGCCTCGGGCGGATCGACTAACGCCGTATTGCACCTTCTTGCATTTGCGCGAGAGGCTGGCATTCCATTGAAAATCGATGACTTTCAGGATCTCAGCAGCCGGACGCCGCTTCTTGCCGATCTAATGCCGGCGGGGAAATACACGGCTGCTGATGTGGATAAGGCGGGTGGAATACCGGTCATTGCCAAGCGCCTGTATGAGGGTGGTTATGTTCATCCGGAAACAATGATGATAACCGGCAAGAGCTTTGAGGACGAAGCGCGGAAGGCTCAGGAGGTTCAAGGCCAGCAGGTAATCCGCCCGCTTGATAACCCGATTAAGAAGTCTGGCGGCCTGGTGATTCTGAAAGGTTCTCTTGCTCCAGAAGGCGCAGTTATCAAAGTCACCGGTCTAAATCGGCAATCACAGACGGGGCCGGCGCGCGTATTCGACAGCGAAGAAGCCGCGATGAAAGCTGTCCTCACAGGCAGAATCAATCCCGGCGACGTAGTCGTAATCAGATACGAAGGGCCTAAAGGTGGACCCGGAATGCGGGAAATGCTAGGGGTTACGAGCGCAATCGTCGGCGAGGGTCTATCGGAAAGCGTAGCTCTAATCACAGACGGAAGGTTCAGCGGAGCTACTCGAGGTTTTATGGTAGGACATATTGCTCCCGAAGCTGCGGTTGGCGGACCAATCGCGGCGGTGCGCGAAGGTGATCCTATCGCCATCGACATTAGCGCGCGTACCATAAATCTCGATATTGCTGAAACCGAGATGCAGAAGCGCCTTGCGAGCTTTTCTCGTCCGGCTCCCAAATACACTTCGGGAGTTATGGCAAAATATGTCGCCCTTGTGGGTTCGGCGTCAGACGGAGCAGTCACCTGTCGTCCTCAACTCTGACACGTTAACCCAAACCGTAAGTCGCGCATGCGGGCACTCATCCAGCGAGTTTCGGCGGCAAAAGTGGTTACAGGGGACGGGGTAACAGGTGAGATAGGGCCCGGATTGCTCATCTTCCTCGGAATTCGTTTCAACGACGACCCACCTCTAGCTGAGAAGCTCGCTCAAAAGGTTACCCAGCTTCGAGTGTTCCCTGATTCGGCCGGTAAGATGAACCGCGACGTAAAGGAGTCGGGAGGATCTCTTCTGATCGTTTCTCAATTTACACTTTATGGAGATACTCGAAGAGGTAACCGGCCGTCGTTTTCCGAATCTGCGCCTGCTGATGTGGCCGAGCCGCTATACGAAGCCTTTGTCCAATATTGCCGGACGACAGGACTCCGGGTGGAAACGGGTGTTTTCCAAGCTCATATGGAAGTCCAACTTACAAATGACGGGCCAGTTACAATCCTGTGCTCTGCCGAGAATTAGAACTCCTAGAGATATTTGACGAGGTTTGTGTTACTAACTAGATATATATGGCAAGAACGTCTGCGGCACCCAATCGAGAGATCTTGGAGGCTGCCCTTCAGGGCTTGGAAGCCCAAAAACAACGGCTGGACCAGCAGATTGCTGAAGTCAGGTCTTTGATGGGCCACAGGGTCGGTCGGCCACCGAAGACAACGGGCCCCGCCAAGGAGACGGCACCTGCGCCGGCACAGAGCCGAAAGCGAAGAACGCTCAGTCCGGAGGCGAGGAAACGGATCGCTGCTGCTCAGAAAAAGCGTTGGGCCGCATTTCGCAAAACGCAGGGCTGACTCAGGGTTCGCCCGTCTGTATTCAGTCTCGATAAGACGGGACTCTCCATTATTCGGTGGATCTGTCCGGTAGATATGATCCTGGGAATTGGAAGCGATCTAATTGAAGTAGCGCGGATCCGGCGAAGCATTGAGACATTCGGACAGCGGTTCGTGTCTCGGGTGTTCACTGAAGGCGAACAGAGTTACGCGTCAACTAAGGCCAATTCGGCGGAGCGCTTCGCCGCTCGTTTTGCGGCCAAGGAAGCTGGAATGAAGGCCATCGGCACCGGTTGGAGAGGCGGAATCACGTGGCGCGATTTCGAGGTGATAAATCAGCGCTCAGGGAAACCTACCCTCCGTCTTACGGGCATCGCGGAATCCGTCGCGAGGCAGCTTGGAGCGAAATCAATACACATCAGCCTGACGCACACGGCTGAGACGGCCTTTGCTGTCGTGATTCTTGAGAACTAACCCGGACTAGATTGAGCGAGTGCCTGAGGCGGCGAGTGATCTCGTCCTTAGCTGAGCGTCTTCGAGGCGCTTGGATTCCTGGTAAGTGAATACCATGCGGTGAATCACTGTCAGGTTCCCGAGCACCGCAATGACCCAAAGGACCGGCGCCATTCGGTCAAATAGTGCTCCAAGGATGAGCAGAACAATCCGCTCCGGACGCTCCAGGAAGCCGACTTTACAGGTAGGAATAATGTTTTCAGAACGGGTTCGCGTGTAACTGATCATCACCGATGCGGTCATTACGACGGCGGTTAGCACTACGTAGGCAGGGCGGTTGATCGTTCCGTAGAAAACCAGCAGTCCGATAAGTAAAGCCAAGTCGGAATAACGATCCAGAACCGAATCGAAGAAACCGCCAAAACGGGTTACCTGGTTCGTCTCACGCGCGACGCGCCCGTCCACCATGTCAAACAGTCCGGCGAAGATAATGATCAGACCGGCGATGCGAAAGTGACCGTAGGCCAGAGTGCCGGCGGCGATGATATTGATCACCAGGCCGAGAAAAGTGAGAACGTTCGGATTGATCCTCGAAAGCGCCAGCATGCGGACAATCAGCCTGATGATTTTGTTTGCGCCCAGGCCGATTGCGCGAGTGTAGGTCATGTGCCGGATTCCCTTAATTATGCGGTTCCGTCGTGAATGGTCGTCAGGCTGAGAATCTCCATCTCTCTAATGCCGTCTGGAATCTGAATCTTGACCGTATCGCCGACTTTTTTCCCAAGTAGACCGCGGCCGATAGGAGAACTCGTGGAGATCTTTCCGCTCGCGACGTCCGCTTCTTCGCTGGTCACCAGATTGTAGGTCAGCTCTTCGTCCTTCGCGACATCGAGCACAACCACTTTCGACCCCAGACCGACGCGATCGCGCGGGATTTTCGAGAGATCGATCATGGCAAATTCGCGCATCCGGGCCTGCAGCTGTCCCAAGCGAGCGTTCACAAACCCCTGCCGCTCTTTCGCTGCATGATACTCGGCGTTTTCGCTAAGGTCGCCATGAGCGCGCGCTCTAAGGATTTCCTTCGGCAACTCGTTCCGCAGTTCGTATTCGAGTGCCGAGATCTCCTCCTGGAGCTTTTTCTTCAGATCCTCCATCTTTCGCTTACTCTATTATAGGAAGGCATTTAACCAAGCTGGAATTTCGGGGAAGCGCTTCCGTCACCAGCGCCATTCGACAAAGGTAAGTCGAATTGTTACAATCATCTGTAGAGGATTTCCACCGTGGCCAATAAACCAGCATTTGCGCAAGGCGCTCAGGTCGAGCATGGAAAATTTGGCCTGGGTTCAGTGCTTTCATGCAACGACGATTACATCGTAATCAAGTTTGATGACCACGGAGAGAAAAAGTTTGTCACCTCGATTGTCTTGCCTTCGTTGAAGAAGAGCGACCGGCAGCCTCCGGTTGAGAAGCGACGAGCGACTCGGAAGAAGGCCGCAGCTCCTGCGGCAGGTGCGTAAACGGGCGGATTGCAGCCCTCATGAAGGTTGGTATCGTAGTTTTCCCGGGCAGCAACTGCGACCATGACGCCTGGTACGCGGTCTCCCAAAACCTCCATCACGAAGCAGAGTTCGTCTGGCACGAATCGGGCTCCCTGGGCCATGTCGATGCGATTATCCTGCCTGGAGGGTTTTCGTATGGAGATTACTTGCGTTCTGGGGCGATTGCCAAGTTTTCCCCCGTTATGGCGGCGGTGAAAAGATTCGCGGCAAGCGGCGGTCCTGTTTTGGGGATCTGCAACGGATTCCAGGTGCTGACCGAAGCGGGACTTCTCCCGGGTGCGTTGGTTAGGAACGCCAATCTCAAATTTGTCTGCCGGGCGGCCAGGCTCGAAGTATCAAGCACAGCTTCCGTTTTCACTCACTCTGCCGATCGCGGCCAGATCCTGACTCTCCCCGTGGCCCATGGCGAAGGTTGCTACGTGGCAGCTGACGAAACCCTTGACCGGTTAGAAGCCGAAGATCGCGTCGTGCTCCGATATCGAGACAATCCGAACGGCTCGGAGCGTGACATTGCTGGGATCTTAAACAAGGGCAGAAACGTCATGGGGTTAATGCCGCATCCGGAGCGCGCTGCCGATCCATTATTGGGTAATACCGACGGTCTGGTTATCTTGGGATCTTTGCTTAGCGCCGAAGCGGCTCTCACGCATCACCTTGCAGCTTCGATTACATGAACATTACGCCTGAAATCGTTGCGGCGCATCAATTAACCCCAGCTGAATATCAGAAAATCTTAAAGCTCCTTGGGCGTGAGCCTACGCTCACGGAACTCGGAATCTTCGGCGTGATGTGGAGTGAGCACTGCTCGTATAAAAGCACACGAGTTCATCTGAAGAAGCTGCCAACGGAAAGTAAGTACGTTCTGCAAGGCCCGGGCGAAAACGCCGGCATCATTGATGTCGGCGACGGTCTTGCCATCGCGTTCAAGATCGAATCACACAACCATCCGAGCTTCATCGAGCCATTTCAGGGTGCCGCGACAGGCGTCGGCGGAATTCTGCGGGACATCTTCACCATGGGCGCGCGCCCGATTGCCGTGCTGGATTCTTTGCGTTTTGGAAAACTCGACGAGACTGCAACCGGCAACCGGAACCGCAGGATTCTGGAGGGCGTGGTTTCCGGCATCGCACATTACGGAAATAGCTTTGGCGTTCCGACCGTAGGTGGAGAGTGCGTTTTCGACGGATGTTATGACGGGAATCCGCTGGTGAATGTATTCGCCCTCGGTGTTTTCCGTCACGACGAGATCTTCTATGGCAAGGCTACCGGGGTAGGGAATCCAGTCATTTACGTTGGCGCAAAAACAGGCCGTGACGGCATTCACGGTGCCTCGATGGCGTCTGCCGAATTCACCGAGGAATCCAAACAAAAGCGCCCCAACGTTCAGGTCGGAGATCCTTTCATGGAGAAGTTGCTGCTTGAGGCATGTCTCGAAGCAATGAAGACCGGCGCGATTGTCGGTATTCAGGACATGGGCGCCGCCGGTCTCACTTCCTCGACTTGCGAAATGGGCAGTCGGGCGGGCACCGGAATTGAGATCGATCTGCAGTTCGTGCCGCAGCGGGAGCCCGGAATGACTCCTTACGAGATGATGCTGTCCGAATCGCAGGAGCGTATGCTTCTGGTCGCCGAGCGCGGCCGCGAAACGGAGCTCTTTCCCATTTTCCGCCGCTGGGGTCTGGACGCGGTGACCATCGGCGTGGTCACGGACGATGGCATCCTGCGCGTCAAGGACCACGGGAAGGTTTACGCCGAGATTCCGAACAGGGCACTGGCGGATGAGGCTCCTCGCTATCACCGACCCTATACGAAGCCGCTGCGTACAGCTCCTTTAGACGGACCGCAAATCAAGAGTATCGATCTCCTCGCCGATCTGCGGGCGTTGGTCACTTCGCCTGACCTTTGTTCCAAACACTGGATCTGGGAACAGTACGATCACCAGGTTCGGACGAATACGATTGTCGGACCCGGGTCGGATGCCGCAGTCATTCGCATCAAGGGAACGACCACGTCGATTGCGATGTCGTTGGACGGCAATTCTCGTTACTGCTCCCTCGATCCCCGGGAAGGCACGAAGCTCATTGTTGCCGAGTGTTGCCGGAATCTGTCAACGGTTGGCGCGTTGCCGATTGCAACCACCAACAACTTGAACTTCGGCAATCCGGAAAGGCCTGAAATCATGGCCCAGATCGTGGAATCGATCGAGGGCCTGGCCGAAGCGTGCAAATTTTTTGACGTTCCGGTCACCGGCGGCAATGTCAGTCTCTACAACGAGACTCTCGGAAATCCGATTCTGCCGACGCCGGTGGTGGGCATCGTGGGAACCGTACCGACCGCAGATCCAGTAGGCCTTGGCTTCAGAAAAGCAGGATCCTCAATCATCCTTCTAGGTGGTCTTGGCGAGTCAGATTGGAGACACTTTGGGGGCACTCAATACGCCAAAGTTGTCTCTAAATCGCTTTGGGGACAGCCGCCGAGGCTTGATATGGATTACGAGAAGCGCGTTCAGGATACGGTCCGCGCCCTGGTGCGGCAAGGTGCAGTCGAATCATCACACGACTGCGGAGAGGGCGGGCTGGCGTTTGCATTAGCTGAGAGTTGCTTTGCGGCGCGGATGGGAGCGGATGTGAGGCTCGCTTCAGATCTCGCGCCGGAGCTACTTCTTTTCCATGAAGGCCCCTCAAGAATGCTGGTTTCGACTACCGATCCCGAGAGGATTCTTCATGCCGCTCGTTCGAATGGCATCCAGGCGGTGGCTATTGGAGTTACACTCGAATCGAGACTGGTTATCCGCAATCGCGATCAGGTCCTGATCGATACGAGCGTGCCGGAGCTGTTGGAGCTGTGGCGCAGCGCTTTTGAAGATCTGCTGCACAATCCTGTGTTGGTTTGATTGAAGGTTTGGCTCTCCCCCGGGTTGCGAGCTTGGATTTCTGATGATGATCTCTTCGGAAGAAGAAAGCGTTTTTGATAAGTTGCACGAGGAGTGCGGGGTATTCGCTCTTTACGGGCACCCGGAAGCGGCTAATCTCGTCTATTTAGGTCTCTACGCGTTACAGCACCGCGGGCAGGAGTCTGCCGGGATCGCTTCGAGCGATGGCCGCAAAATTCATTCGCTCCGCAATATGGGTCACGTTGCTGATATCTTCACACCGGATGTCCTAAATCAATTGCCTGGTGAATTGGCGATTGGCCACACCAGGTATTCCACCGCGGGCGAAACCAGTCTCAAAAACGCCCAACCGCTTTCGGTAGCCTGCAACAAGGGCCAGGTCGCAGTCGCTCACAACGGCAATCTCACTAATGCAATTGAACTGCGACGTGAATTGGAAGAGGATGGCTCCATCTTTCAGTCGACGAGCGATACGGAAGTCATTTTGCACTTGGTGGCGCGTTCGCGCGAACGCACCCTTTCGGGGGCGCTGCGCGATGCTCTTCTTCAGATAGAAGGCGCTTTTTCCCTGGTTTTTCTGGCACAGGACCGCATCATCGTCGCCCGGGACCCGCATGGATTCCGCCCCTTGGCCATGGGTCGACTGGAGTTGCCGGACGGCCGGGAAGCAACGGTGTTTGCGTCCGAGACCTGCGCCTTCGACCTCATCGGCGCCACGTACGTCAATGATGTGGAACCCGGCGAGATGGTGATTGTTGGCCCCGAAGGCACTACGCGAGAGCGCTACACGCCGCCGCAAGTGCGAGCGCACTGCGTCTTCGAACACGTATACTTCTCGCGCCCGGATTCGATTGTCTTCGGAAAACCGGTCGCTCAATCACGTGAAATGATGGGGCGACTACTGGCCCGCGAACACCCGGCGGATGCCGATGTTGTCGTTCCTGTACCCGACTCCGGAGTGGCGTCCGCAATCGGTTATGCCGCGGAATCCGGGATCCCCTACAGGCAAGCGCTGATCCGGAACCACTATGTGGGACGCACGTTCATTGAGCCTTCGCAAGCGATTCGCGACTTCGGAGTGAAATTGAAGCTGAATCCAGTGCGACACCTGCTCGAAGGGAGGCGCGTTGTCCTGGTAGACGATTCGATCGTGCGTGGGACGACAAGCAGAAAAATCGTCCGCATGGTGAGAAATGCCGGAGCTCGCGAAGTTCACCTGCGGATCTCCGGGCCGCCTACCGTTTCACCCTGCTACTACGGCGTTGATACGCCGTCACAGCGCGAACTGATTGCCGCGAACAATACTGTAGAGGAAATACGACAATTCGTCGAAGCAGATTCACTCGCATATCTCTCGCTTGAGTCGCTGAGCAAGGCCGTCGATGATGCTAATGACAATTTTTGTTACGCCTGCTATACCGGCCGATACCCAACTCTCGTACAGATCGGCGAGATCGTGATGGCAAAGACCGGCTGCTGTTAGGATTTCAATCGACTCTCCGCGATCACCGGCTCACCAACGTGTTCAGCGATCAACTGCCGCAGCCTGTCCGTCAAGATTCCTCGATCTCTTAAGGTCATTTCGTGAGTCGCGATCGGTTCCAGTACCAAGAGTTTGACCGTTCCGGAAAGCACCACGCCTGCGCCGTAAGGCAGAACTTTGCGTGTGCCGATCAAAACGAGAGGTACACACGGGACTCCAGCCCGTATCGCAATGTAAGCTCCGCCTTCCTTAAACGCTCTGAGATGACCGTCGTGTGAGCGGCCACCCTCCGGAAAAATCAAAAGCGAAATCCTTTTCTTCTGGATCGTTTCAGCCGCGACCTGCATCGTTTTGACGCTGGCTCGAGGATCTTCGCGAGGTACCGGGATGTGTCCCGCCTGGCTGAGATGTTGACCGAGGAACGGGATTTGGAACAGGCCGCGCTTGGCTAAAAATCGAAACTGAACGGGGACGTGAGCCAGCGCAACGGGAGTGTCCATATAGCTTGCGTGATTCGCGATGAAGACATAGCTCCCGTTCGGATCGATGCGCTCGAGGCCCTCAACATTTACCGAGATGCCGCTGACTGCGAGCAACGTTCGCGCCCACATGCGAGCAACGCGGATCTGAACGGAGCCTGTGCGGTCGAAAAACGAAAAGAGGATGCTCAAGCTCCCGAAAAAGATCGTCGCAAGGAGTATGGCAGGATCGGCGAAAAGCAGGCCGCGCAGCCGTCTCATCAGAGGCCCACCCTATGAGACAAATTGAGTTTCCCGCGAAAGGAGAGCGCGGGCTTCTCCCACCAGGAACAGTGATCCCGTGAAGAAGACTGCCGCATCCGGTGGGGCTTCGGCCGCCAGTTCAATTGCATGACTGAGATCAGGAGCAGTGACCGTGTTTGGATGACGAGCTATCTGCAAGATCGCTTCCGGTCGCAGCGCACGAGGAAAGTCAGGGGCGGTCAAAATGATTTTGCGCGCCAGTGGAAATAGCTGGCTTGTTACTTCTTCGATTGCTTTATCGCGCATTGCGCCGTACACAAGCCACAGTGGCCGTTCGCTGTAAAACTGCCGGATGTATGCAGCCAAAGCGGAAGCGCCGGCCGGATTGTGCGCCCCATCCAGGATAAAGTCCGGCTTAACTCTTACCCGCTCCAGGCGGCCCGGCCAAATGGTCTCGCTCAATCCGTGCTGAATCGCCTCTTCGGGCAAACCTAACTGCCTCATTGCCAGGACCGCCACTGTAGCATTCTGCACCTGATGTTCTCCCGGGAGGGGACAACTGAACCGTGTTCCGTTCAGTTCAAATGCGGATCCGTACGCGTGTAATTCGACATTTCCCGGTTGCGCCTTGCCGGCACGAATGATAGGACAACTTAAGTCGTGAGCGTGCCGTGTAATCACTTGTTCCGCCGCCTTTGCCTGCTTTGCCATGATCACAGGCACCTCCCGTTTCAAGATGCCAGCCTTTTCTCCCGCGATTGCCTCCAAAGTATTGCCGAGATACGCTTCATGATCAAAAGACACCGGAGTGATGACAGTCAAGCGCGGTTCAATAACGTTGGTCGCGTCCAGGCGGCCACCCAGGCCTACTTCCATCACCGCAGTATCGCAGCACTGGCGAAAGATCACTAGAGCCATCGCGGTTACTGTCTCGAAGTAAGTGGGATGAGAATCCATCCGATTTTGCCGGACTAGCTGCTCGGCGCATCGATGTACGGTCTCAAAAGCCTCCGAGAACTGATGTTCAGTAACCTGCTCGCCGCCAATCTGAATGCGTTCCGTCGGTTCGATCAGGTGGGGCGACGTAAACAAACCCGTCCTGTGTCCGGCTGCCTTCAATCCGCTGGCAATCATGGCGCAGGTCGAGCCTTTCCCATTTGTTCCGGCGACATGAACGAACTGCTGGTTTGTTTCCGGGTGGCTGAGGGCCTCGAGCAGGATCCGCATTCGCTCCAACCCAAACTTCGCTCCGACCTTCAATTCGTTCCCGAGCGAATAGAGATACCGGACTGACTCGGGATAGCTCATTTCGTCAACAGCGGCGCGATCAGCTTGTAAACGTCTTGCGCAACGACTTTATTGCCTTCGCCATTCGGATGAATTCCGTCGGGCTGCATGAGATCGGGATGCTGGTACACGTGCTCGAGCAAAAAAGGCAACGCAGGGATCTTAAACTGCCTCGCGAGCGAGGGAAACATCGCGGTAAAGGGCTTTACATAGTCCGGACCATAATTGGGCGGCAGCGTAATTCCCAACAGAACCAGCGGGATTTTGGCTTCTTGAATCCGGCTGATCATGGCTTCCAGATTCTTTCGCGTTGCGTCGACTGGAATTCCTCGGAGGCCATCATTCCCGCCGAATTCGAGAATCACCAGGTCGGGGTGCTCGGCGATCACGTTATCGATTCGGGCGAGCCCGTCTGCCGTTGTGTCACCGCTGACGCCCTGGTTGTCGACGCGATATTTGTATCCGTGCGCCTGAAGCAGGTCCTGAAGGTCGTCAGGATAGCTACGCCCCGCCTCACCCGCCGTTCGCGGGGAAATGGAAACCATCGTTGCGTTTGGGGACAGTCTAACGGCGGGTGTGGCGGGGCGTAGCTATCCTGACGACCTTCAGGACCTGCTTCAGGCGCACGGATACAAATATCGCGTCGACAACCAGGGCGTCAGCGGTGACACA